>JAEOTJ010000492.1 GCA_016839905.1 Promethearchaeota archaeon
ACCGAAAATTTAGATAGAGTATTAATCCTTTATTTTGATGAGTTAGAATCTCCTTACCGCATGCATGGTGAACGCGCTGAGCAAAAACTATTGGAGATTTTAAAGAGATTGTATAATGAAGTAAAAGGTCTTGTTATCATCATTGCAGTATTAAAAGAGATTTGGCCAAGAATTTTAGAAATAGCAGACCAACCTTTAAGATCTCGAATGGAACCTGAACAAGATTTAAAACCTTTCAGTTTAAATGATTTAAAAATATTTTTCTCTAAAACCATGGAGACATTCTGGGATGATAATAATTTAAATCCACCCTTATATCCACTTTTTCCTATAAATGAAAAATTAATTGAAATGATTTATGAAAAAACTAATGGAAATCCAAGAAATTCTATAAAACTATGCCGTCGATTTATAGATAAAGTAGTCATGGAAGAAATGTCCATTGAAGAATTAATGAAAGCAGGCGTTGAAATTACCGCAACTGCCCGACCTCCTTCAGAGGTGGAGGAAGTGATTGACTTTTCTAAACCCCGTGAAATGATTAAGAAAACTATTGAAGATATATTAGCAGAAGAGGAATACACGATTGATGTAAATCCACAATCGGTAGCTGGTGCTGCTTTAAAATGCATAAATATGATTGGAGAAGAGAAGGGAAAAGAATTTAAAACTCAAATGGAGTTTAAATTCATGATGGGGAAGAGATCCCAAACCATAGCTGCCTTGATAGAAACAGGCGGTATCAAATGGGGTTTAGAAATTCCATCATGTAAAACCTTTGATCGGAGTGCCGGAGTGGCGGGATATTATGCTGCCAAACGATTAAAGGATGCAATTGGCGAACAAGCGATAAATAAGGGAATTCTCATCGTTCCAAAAGGAACTGGTGGAGCAAAATATGAAATGATGCTTCAAAACACGCCAGACCTTCATAAAATCGAGTTGGATAATGAGATAGGAGAAAAACTAATAGCAAATGCATTAAAATATCCAACTAAAGAAGGTTGGGATACGGCAAAAATAATTTTTCCAGATATAGGAGAATACGTTCCTCCTGCTTCCGAAGAGCCTTCTTCTGAAGAACCTGATGTTTCCTAAATTTATTAAATGAACCGGAGAATTTATTTCATTCTAAAAAGTTTAAATCTCTGTTTAATGAAATATTTCAAAAAGTTCTTCAAATTTTTTCCACAAGAATTAAAAAATCTATATTGGATTTAGTATATTTTTCTCTATTAAAATATCATTGATCCTAAATTATCATATGTTGGGAATTATTTTTCAACTGAGCATTCATTTTCGATTCAACATTTGTGTTCCCGTTCTCTGACTATTCCCAACTAAAGCGTTAAGCAGAGGCACGATCAGGAACTCCACATTAGGCTTTTCCTCATATCGTTTCCGTTTCGGCTTGTTAAACGACTTAATATTCTTTACCAAAAGGTTTTTATAAAACGTAATATCCATATTTAATTAGAAAAAAGAAGAAGATTGGCTTTTCCATTTATTGTTATTTTTAATAGTCAAGAATATAACGATCTTCTTTCTCCTATTTTAATTTAGCGTAATGAAAGAAAAATATAATAGAGTGTTTTTGTCGGTTGAATCAAGTACTGTTTATTATAAAAGATCAGCAAAAATTATTCAAAATAAATTCCAAATAATAAAAAAAATTAATTAAAGATATTTCAAGTATTAAATTATGTATATAGTATTTCTTGAGAACAACAAGAATGAGGGGTGTTAGATTTTATTGAGAAAATGTAAAAAAAATTCTATTTTAATGATCCTTGCCACACTTATTTTTATTAGTTTCTTATTTAGCAATGCTCCTAAAAAAGAGATCATTGCACCTGGCATTTCAGAAGAATTTTATAACGAAGATACCAAATTAATTCCATATTCCTCTGCTGGTTTTAATTATTATAAATATATAGTAATTAACCATTCTAAAGTCTCTGGGACCAATAATCTCTTGAATTTCCCCTTATTAGTTTCCATATTAGACTCTGATTTACATGATCATTGTCAGTCCAATGGAGATGATATTGCATTTTTTATTGGCAGACAACAACTAGACCATGAGATTGAACGATTTAATCGGGACTATAGTAGCACTCACGCTCAATTAGTGGCTTGGATTAGAATTCCTTCTTTATCCTATTCAACTGACACATATATAAGGATGTATTATGGAAATTCCACGAAGTCATCCCAAGAGAATCCTGAAGGTGTCTGGAACTCTAATTATAGGGGAGTTTGGCACTTGTCTGAAAATCCCTCCGGAACAATATATGATTCCACATCAAATGATAATGATGGGTCAACTGCTGGAGGAATGGGATCAAGCAACCAAGTTGCCGGTCAGATTGATGGGTGCTTGGATTTTGATGGCTCGGGTGATTATCTCGAAATACCAAACTCAAATAGCTTGGATATGGGGAGTACTTTCACGGCTCAAGCATGGGTAAGATGGGAGAGTGGGAGCACTCCTGGAGATTGGCTAACTTATCCAAGAATAATGGATCGAAAAGATCTTTACTGGGATGATGAAGGTTGGACAATTAATCTAGTTGGAGAGGATAATGATGCCCTTGAAATATTAGCAAGCGGAGATACATCATACCAGTATCAAAATTTCGTACCTTCTTGGTCTGCAGCTAATTGGCAACACATCTATGTTGTTTATGATGGCACGACCTTAACAGCTTATCTGAATGGTACCTCAAGAGGTAGTAATTCAATTACTGCTGTTGTAGATAATGATCTTCCGTTATTTATTGCCAAATATGGAAGTGGGTATAATAGCGATTGGTGGAATGGTAAGATGGATGAGGTTCGCATCTCTACGGGAGCTCGTTCAGCAGATTGGATTGCAACAGAACATAATAACCAAAAAGATCCTGGTAGTTTTTACTCAATCGAAGATCTTACAGGAAATTTATATGAAAAGAATTATTTGACTGATAATCCCCATGGATCCTATTATGCCGATGTATATTATAATTCACCAGGAGATAATTATCAATTTAAGATTAATTATAATATTAGCTCATATGGATATAGTATCATAACTGGAGTAAAATATAAATATGAATCATATGGAGAAGGAACCACGAATTTGAATTGGTCCGTCTGGGTAGATGACATCGGTAGTGGTACGGATGAAAATCGAATGGTATATTACGATACAGAGATCCCGGATAATTTTGCGTATGAATGGCGAGAATATTTCTTTAAAGATTTAAATTATGCAATTGATAATGATCCCGTCATTCGATTCAATAGTTCAGATATTGAAGATTTTAATAATCGTATTGCTACGGAGTATGATACAGGTTTTTCTCCATCTAATTCATATTCCAGCTATGGAGGTGGGAGTTGGATAAGGGATGATACTCATGAATACATGGTTGAATTGATTTTCAAGATAATCCGCAATTTGACTTTAACGAATATTTTTAAAGGAGATATTAATGGAAACAATTATGTTGATGCTTATTTCATTGATTTAGAAGCGGGAAAAGAATACGATTTCACGCTAAATCGCACTTCTGGAACGGGTAATTTAACTATGAGATTAGTGGAGTTTAAAAGCACGACAGAAAGCGAACTAGAATCTTCTTCAGAAACGACTTATCCTTTTAAATTAAGATACACTCCCTCCACGACGGGTACTCATATATTGCTCGTGCAACCAAATCAAGCAGGATATGATAATGCGACCTATACGATAAAATGTCGTTACCCCGTGGTTAATATTACTAGCCCATCGGATAATGATGAGTTCATTAATGCTCCTGATTTTGTAGTTAGTACAAAAGAACCCTATACAAATACTACTTGGTATACGATTGGTACGAATTCAATCGAATACATCATTTCTTCAAATGGTACCATTAATTCAACCGCATGGGGTGTCCTTCCCAACGGTCCTGTAAAGCTTACTTTTTACGCAAATGATAGTTCAGGAAACATCGAATTTGATAGCGTGACGGTCATTAAAACTCCTGCTCTATCCATTTCAATTAATTCACCGGGTGATAGTGATATATTTGAGACAGTTCCAGATTATGAAATAACAGTGAATGGACCAAATCAAGATACAATATGGTATACCATCGATGA
>JAEOTJ010000046.1 GCA_016839905.1 Promethearchaeota archaeon
GTTTAAAGATATTAGAGGTTAAGTTAAGATAAATTTATTTATCTTTAATAATATATAATCTTTAATATTAATTTGTTTAATTTTATCATCATTAAATTAGCTGTTCTGCTTATATAATAAAAAATTCATAATGGAGATTCATTAATTGAATACTGTTGTCGCATTATCTTATTTTCACAGAAAAATTGGACCGTTAGTCTTTTTTTCTCACCCGAAAAATTCCTTAGATAAGGATTTATCAGTTAAAATAGCAAATATTATGGATCAACAGTATAATGAAGGTTTTTTCACTCACTCTTTTGAAAACTTGAAATCCATGAATTATTATTTTGAAATTCATTCTGATTGGGCACGTGGGAACAAGGAAATGCTAATGGTTTCAATTATTTTAGATCAACAATTACCTACAGAAATAGAAGTAAGTTTATCAAATTTATGTGCAGAATTTTCTGAGCGATTACAGTCAAATGAGGAGATATACACAGCGTTTTATATAAAAGATTTAACTAGTTTTGATGAAAATGATAAAGAAATTATTGTTAAGAATGAAGCGTTAATAGAAGCCTGGGTAAATAATTTATACTGGGCTATTGTTGAATTTACATGGGAAAAAACTGAAGAGGAAAAAATAGCAATTTTATTGAATGATAAACATATTTTCGAGACTCTAGAAAGACTTTCTAATGGACCAATTCCTTTAGAATGGTTGAGAGAATGGTTTAATGAAGAATTCCCTGAAAAAAACTTGGAAGAAATAATAGAGACACTTGTTGATAAGCAGTTTATTTTTATAAATCAAATTGGTTTGGTTGAAAAATATGTTCTTCTTCTAAAAGAAGTAAATGCTGAGAGAATTCCTCCTGATAGTGTGATTGAATATATTGATGATAAACCTGAATTAATAGATTTACTCTTGCCCAAAGTCCAAGAATATTATAGTGAATATGAAAAAAAAAATGAGGACCAATTAAAGCAAGACAGTTTTACTCTCTTTAAAATTATGGCAGATGCGAAGAAATATAATGTCCTTTCTGAATTAAGAAACGGTTTAATTTCAAAAGATAAATTACATAAATTAGTTTCAAAAAAATCACTTGATTCTTTAATGGAAAACATTGAATATCTAAAAAAGTATGATGTAATCGAAGAACTTGATTATAATAATGAAACTTATATTGTATTGAAAACAAATCTTCAAATTACTACAGCCTTTCCTGAATGGATGAGAAAATTATTGCCAAAGGAATCTGAACCTATTGTTGCGAATAAGTATAATCTAGAATTAAGAGAACAGGAAAGAGAAGAAAAGAAATTAGAGGAATAGTATGATTAAACATAGAGGAAAATAAAATTGGTTAAAATTTATGCTTAATGGGGAAGAGACTAAAGAAGATTTAAAAAATCTTTTAGGGTACATGGGGATCGAAATTTTATTTGCAATAGATAAAGGTGCTAAGAATTTTGAAACAATCAAATTGTTTTCAGGCTTACCAACTTCATGTATAAAAGGAAGAATGCCTGTTTTACTTGAATTAAACTTAATTCAAGTGATTAAAAAGGAGCATTTTCTAACAGAGAAAGGATTAAACTTCAAAATTCAATTAGAAAAGAATACTGATTAAGAGAAAAAATCAGATTGGGGCGACAAGAATCATCACTAAGAGCAATAGTTCTTATTGTCATAAGCTCATCATATTTCTTCTCGTAATATATTTAATTTTATTCCTTAATTTTTTTTGCTTTTGATGAGATTAATTTATTCTTCATATCTATTTTGATTTGGTTTTTCCCTCGTTATGCCTCTATATTTCTTTTCATAGTAACCGGGACTTTTAAATCCTCCATGTTTATCAATAAAACTTTTTAGGCTCTCTTCCTGTTGAATTTGACTTTTAAAAGATTTATATTTTGATTTGGAGATCTCTTTTCGTTTGAGTAAATAATCTAAGATATTGAAAGCTTCCTGCATGGTAGTACATCTCCTTATAAAATCAATTACACCAGGATTCACTAATTCTCTTGGATGATTTTTGCCAGGGTTAAAATCTAATGAGTTTGGAGAACCTTCAACAGATTCAATTTTAACTACTTTCTTTTTTTCAGTAATTTCTTCTATTAGATGAGGAAATTTTTCATTTAATTCTTTTTTTTCGTATGTTATTGTTAACCCATTTTCTTTTTTGATATCTGGCTTAATAAAATTCTTTGATTTACCTTTTTTGTTATTTTCCATAAGAAAATTCCTTTAAGCTTAGATTTTAGATTATGAAATGATTATCTTAATAATAAAATTATTGATTAAGAATTAAAAGGAATAAAATCTCCATAAATTATAATTTGAAATTTACTTATTCTTGGTAGTTAACAATAAATTATCATAAAAGTAATAAAATATGTTAATTTTTTATTAATAACAACATATGGATGTGTAAGCATAATTGAAGTCTGGATACAAACATATAAAAGATACTTTTGAAAAACACGAGAAAGGTTATCAATCCCCGCATTGGCAACGTGGAATTGAATACCGGAGAGCTAAATCTATTCAAAGGATTGAAAAGCCCACTAAGATTTACCGAGCAAGAGAATTGGGATACAAAGCTAAGCAAGGGTATGCCATAGTGAGAGCGCGTATTAGGAAAGGAGGAATGCATAAAATCCGTCCAAAACGAGGCAGAAAACCTAGAGCGATGGGAGTTTCTAAGTATACTACAGGAAAAAA
>JAEOTJ010000493.1 GCA_016839905.1 Promethearchaeota archaeon
AAGAAGCTAATTTAGAATAACCGATGATTTTAAAAATTGGTCCTATGAAATTAAGAATTACAGTTATCTCTAAAATGGCAGCAATTTTTAAGTATTTAGCTCCTTTTATTGCATCCTTACTTATATCACCCGGAAACATTGTAATGTTATTTTCAAAAAAGGTAGCTAAACGACCCCATGCTTGAATGGTCAAGATTGCGGCAATTACTATAAGAATGACCGCAATAACAATAATAGTTATAGGAATGATAATTGTTGGTGTAATTTCCCTAATTAGAAATAACTGTATTCCTATACCAATCCATCCTATTGCCATGAAGATCCAACCAATAATAAGTAAGATGAGACCTAGGATAATTTTGGAATGGAATGCTAATAGATTTTCATTATTAAGCTCACGACCAGCATCTTTAATGTTTCCTAAGGCAGATAAGAATGTAAAGAATATAATTATATGAATAATTGCCATGATTATTGCTACAAATTCGATCCAAATAGCAATTATGCCTAAAATCAAATTAATGATAGTCAATATCATTAAAAAGTACATTCTGCTCCCAAATTGTTCGAAATGTGTTAAATCAGACATTTTTTTTTTTCTCTCGTAAAAAATTGGTTTAGATATTATTGAAAATAACAATAATTATTAATAAATATATTTCTTAATTTTTATTTAGAATTCAGATAATTCTTCTTCTAACAATTTATTCTCAGTTTCCGCATCATCTTTTTCTTCTTCAATTGCACTTATTCTATGTTCTAAAATAGTCATAGTCTCAATAATATTGTTGATTTTATTGTTTACCCTCTTTAATTCTGTTTGAATGGTCCCTAATTGATTTAGAGCCCATAAGGTAACATCAGATTCCTTTACGGGCTCCAATATCCAAGTTATTAAATTCAACACAAATTTTCGATTATCTAAGCAATTTAATCCAATATTACTGTCGTTAGAAAAAATATCAATATCCCCTATTGCTACAACCTTACCCCGACCATATTCCGTACATGCGGATATTATTTGTTTCATATTTCCATTTTCTTTTGACCATTGCTCATTAGACCCATTATAAATCTCTGTCCATGATTCATTCAAATACAATAATGGATTTGATTCTTTCTTTAGTAATAAAGAACATGTACCACCAATTACTAATTCCCTTAATTGTTTTGTTATCTGATGTTTCTGAAAATTTTGAACGGATATAATGCTTGAACAATTTATATTATTGCTATTATATTGCTTAACTATATTTTTTTGAAAATAAATACCAAAATTCTTTCCTGTAATGTCGTTTAGATTTGTTTTTTGAAGATAATCACCGCCATATTCACTTATAAGTAACAATCGACCTCCATCTCGCACAAAATTAATAATATTTTTAATTTCGATATTAGAAAAATAATCGTCAATTGGATTTCCTATGACTAAAATAGCGATTCCCTGTAATTGTTGATGTGTTAAATTCTTATTATCGTTTGTAATAATCTTTAAAGTCAAAGATTTTAAAAGGTTAATAAATTCTGAAAATTCTTGGTCTTTAATGCTAAGCATTTCTGAATGCGCAGAGTCAAAAAGTACCACTTTTTTTGGCATCTTAATCTAAAAATAAAATTAAAAATTAATTAAATCTAAAGCCTTAAAGAAAATTCATAAATAAAAATCATTCCCCACTTTTAACATAAAAAATTTTTTAAATTTTATTAAATAAAACCTAGTGGATATGATTGAGAAAAAAAATAATACCATCGCAATTATCGGGATGTCGTGGGGAGATGAAGGTAAGGGAAAATTTTGTGATTATTTGGCTCAAAAAGCGGATATTGTCGTTAGATTTAACGGAGGGAATAACGCAGGTCATACAGTTGTTAGCGATGGAATTAAGTATAAATTTAAATTAATGCCATCTGGCGGTCCTTTAGAGAAAGAAGTAATAATTGCAAATGGTTGTGTAGTGGATCCAAAAGTTTTACTTGATGAAATTGATAACCTAAAAAAATTGGGAAAAAAGATTAATCTAAAGTTGAGCTCAACATCTCATATCATATTTCCCTTTCATAAGGTTTTAGATGGTCTAGAAGAAGAGTCAAAAGGAAA
>JAEOTJ010000494.1 GCA_016839905.1 Promethearchaeota archaeon
AATGAATACAAACATCAAATATATAATCTTTTCTTTTCCATGAAGTGCAAAGACCTCCAGGAAGATTATGCATTTCAAAAATATCAACATCATATTCATTCATTTTGGCATAACAACCAGATGATAATCCAGCTATTCCACCACCAATTATAACTATTTTTTTCATTTGTTTATTACTCCGATTTTGTTTTATTTAAATTTCAATTATAATTAAAGAACATTTGATTTAATATTAGTATCTTTAATAGACCATTTTTTGATATCTTTTTATGATTAATATCCACAGGTTTTAGTTATTTAATGTTATAACCATCTAAATGGAAAATATATCCAAACAAGGATTTATCATATTTTTCAATCGGTTTTTCATTAAAGGTTTTGAAAGGACTAATGATTCGCCCATGTAAATCTTACAATTATTGGACTACAAATTTTTTATAATCGACTTTTTACTAAATTCTAATATGAATGCAGATAATGATTTAAACAACCTTTATAAATTAACACCAAAGAATGTTAAGGAAGCATGTAAAGTGGCAGGGAATGCTTTTCAAGATGATCCTATTATGATATTTGTATATCCTGATGAGAAAGTAAGAAAACAAAAAGCACAATATGGATTTTATATGATCTATAATTATGGAATAAAACATGGACTAACTTATGCTACATCTAAGAACTTAGAAGGAATTACAATATGGCTTCCTCCCAATAAGGTATATCCATCTATTTGGGCAATGATGAGACATGGTGTTTTCTATACAATGCGTACAGTAGGTTTAAAAATGACAGAAATGAAAAGAACAATGATAGTTTTTAAGTATGAGGAAGAGAGGCATAAAGAGCTTGTGCCGTATAACCATTGGTATTTTCAAAATATAGCCGTTGAACCAGAAGAACAGGGAAAAGGAAATGGAAGCTTATTAATAAGTACTATGCTAAAAACAATTGAGAGTGATGGATTACCGGTTTTTGTAGAAACTAACACGGAAAAAGCTGCATCTATTTACCAGAAACATGGATTCGAAATACTTGAACATACAATAATCCCTGAAACGCCGGTTCCTCTCTGGTGCATGTTAAGAAAACCAAGTTAAGCTTAATATATTAAATTATTTATCATTAGAAGCTTTAAAATATGAGCCTATTATATTCTAATTTTTTATGAAATTTTTTCTAACTTATTTTGAAATTTTCTCAATTATTCTGAAAAGTTTCACAAATAATTAGAATTCATCCATATCATCATCGTCAAAATCAGCTTCTTCGACTCTTGGAGCCAGAAAGTAGCTTAATTCGCCCCCTTCTAAAAGACTAAAGATCATTTTTAATGGGTTATCTGTTTTAAGTGATATTTCTAACTTTTCTGTAATTGAAGCTATTTTTAAAATTGCTTTTAAAAAGGTTAGAGAATATGCTCCACTACAAGTTTCTGAAATATCTGTTTCTAATAAATCATCAAGAGTTAGATCATATTCCATTTCACCAATTTGTCCCGAAGAGCTAAAAATTAGGCCTTGCTCCTCAATTGCTTTTATATTTAGTATTTCAGAATAAATTTCCGCGTCTTTTATAGCTTCAACTAAGAAATCTGTATCAATTGTCCATTTTGAAGTATAATCAATTTTTAATAGATTATCCATGGGAATATCTTCAATATCAATATCTAATAATGTTAAACTAAATGTCCTTGTTCGAGACATCCCCTCTCTCTTCATTTTAAGTTTTATCTTTTGGTCCTTTTCATTAAAATCAATCTCAATTGAATCATTTGCTGCACTTCTTTTCAATATTTTATCAAGATCGGCTAAATTCAGTCCTACTTTAGATTCTTTAGCACACTTATACTCATCAAAACTTTCTTTTTTAATGGAGAGTTTTAACAAGCAAATACGAGAAGGATCCATCGCAGAGATGGTAAATTCTTTAGGAGTTACACGAAATTCAGTTTCATCAATAATGCTTGAAAGGGTTTCCACGATACCCTTTAAGATACGACTATTATCTAATTTTAAATTAAAACTCATTTTTACTGCTCATGAATATTATAATTATTGTGATAATAATGTTTTGACGACAATATTTTTTAAATTAAGTATTAGTCTTTTAATAATAACAGCTATTTTTAAATTTAGAATTAAGTATTTATAGTCTTCTAAAATTTTTTAATTTGTTATAAAAAGTAAATAAATTAACTTGAAGTAATTATGGAAACTCAATATTCTGTTCAAAGAATAATAAAAGATATAAGAAATGACGATATTAATGTTCAAGTAGTTGGTCATGTAAAGGAAATAGTAGAAAATGAGCATTTTTTTTTAGTAGATAAAACAGGAAAAATTAAAGTAATTACTACTGACTTGACTTATGATTTTAAGGAAAATGATTTAATTAATGTTCTAGGTAATTTAAACATAAATATAGATGGTGAGAAGGTCATCCACGCTCAAATTATCCAAGATATGAATAAATTAAACTATACATATTACCAAAAGTTATATGAACTAAAGAAAGAACTTGAATGAATAAGGATTTGTGAAAAAAATGGTTGATTTTTGTCCAGAATGTTCTAATTTATTGCGAAAAAAGGGCTTGGGAGGAGAAAAACGCCTAGCTTGTGGATGTGGATATGAACAGGGTACAGAAGACGATAATGAGCGTGAAGAATCCACTAGAAAAAAGAAAGAAGCATTGGAGAAGAATATAATTGTTGTTTCTGAGGAGGATAAAATTTCAGTGCATCCAAAGGTCTCAGTTGAATGTCCTAAGTGTAAGCATAATGAAGCAGAAGCTTGGCAAGAGCAGACTCGAAGTGCGGATGAGCCTTCTACTAGTTTTTTCAGGTGTTTTAAGTGCAAATTTACTTGGCGAGAATATTAAGCCATTAATAAAATTAGATCCTCGGTTTTTTTTCTAGCATAGAGCCCACTTCTCAGATTCTTAAAAAAACCGAGGTAAAAAAACTGAGCTTCGTCGTAAGTTCTCTATGTTTTATCACTATCATCAAAATTAATATTATTTTTCAAATATATAAATGTGATGGTGAGAGCATCCAAAATCCCATTTTGATCCCACAATATGAAAAAAAGTTATTTTCTAGAATTATATTAGTGGATTATTGAACTACCATAGCCTAAAGGCTATTGATTCCTAATTCATCAATCGTAGCCTTAACTGAATAAGGTCTTATACAATCTCCAAAGGCGTGGATTCCCGTTGTTCCTAAGGTATTATCATTAATTGAATTAATGATCGTGATGTTATTTTCTTTTAATATCCTAATTCCCTCGTTTTTAAGATTGATTGAAGCATTTACATCTCTATCGTGATGAGTACTACATTGAGGACAGGACCATTTTCTATCTTTTAATTCTAAAGCATTATTTTTAAAACCACAGGTAGAGCAT
>JAEOTJ010000042.1 GCA_016839905.1 Promethearchaeota archaeon
TATTTTGGAGATATTTCTAAAACTGCTTCCGCATAAGCTTGATTTAATATATTAAAAGTTTTTGATATCAGTTCAGCTGACTGTAATGGTTTGTCCCTTAACATATAAGATGCTCTTTTATGATGGGTTAAGAATTGTAATACTATCTCGGGAAAATTCGTTATAATGTTTTCATGAAAAAAAATGCCATAACTAGGATTATATTTCCAAAAATATTGCGGCCCTATTATTAAATGTGAGTCTAAGATTGTTGATGCAAACACTGCTAATGCGGGAGTCCCTACACCGCCATCTATAATGCCCTTTTTCATATCAATAGCAATAAATTCTGCTTGGTCATAATTTTTTACTTCGATTGCGTTTTGCATATTATATTCTTTTAAAAAATGACTTAAGATTACTTCATGGATAGATCCTTTACTTGTAACTCCTATCGACTTACCTTTAAATTGAGCAAGCACTTCATAGATATCTTCATTTGATTGACTTATGTTTTTATAATCCTTTTTCCCTATCATTATTGTCCCTTCTACATGACCCCCAGCAACACATTTAATAGGAACACCACTATCTATCCCAATTATTGCAGGAGGTAAGCCCATATATCCAATATCTAATTCTCCACTTTTAAAAGCTTTAACCATCGCTGGGCCTGTACTAAATAGAATCCAATTGATATCCATACCTAAATCGTTATCCAAATCAGAATTTCCCATTAAAATATAATTAGTATGATAAGCAGTTGATAGGTGTCCAATATTGATTTTTTGTTTTCTAATGAAATTCACCAAATAGATTATAATATATACTTTCAATTCACAATATTATTTTGATTCTATAAGCAGAATTATTAATAGCGCAAATTACTATTGAAATATTAGATTGATTATATCTCAATAAAGAATTTTTAAGAGTGATTATAATGTCTAATATAAAAATTTTTTTCTTATCTTTATTAGAAGATATTACTGGAGTTAATGAGATTACACTTAATATTGAAAATAACTCAACGATTAAAGATGTATTGAAATTGTTAACTTCAGAATTCGGAAAGGAATTTAAAATCACCATATTTGAAAATCCAGATACACTGAGTAAATATATAATTATTAGTTTAAATGGAAGAGATATTCGATCACTTAAGAATTTAGAATCAAGTTTACATGATGGGGATGAAGTTGCTTTACTCCCAGCAATAGCAGGGGGTTAATTATTCGAATTTTTTTTATATTTGCTAAATTTATAATTTCTTAAATAATAACTTCCATTTCTTATTATTGGAGTCTATTTCTTTAACCTCTATTAACTCAGCCAGGTCTTGTCTTTTACAGCTTTCAGGAACATTTTCAATTGCATCCGGAAAATCTAGCACTACTTCTAAAATCTCATTAGTATCCATTTCCTCAAGAGCTAATTTTGTATAAATAAATGTCATTGGACACACTTTCCCACATATATCCAATTTTTTTAAACCCTCAACTTCATTATTCAGTGACAAGTGTTTTCCACCCCATAATCATAAATGTTAACTAAATCTTTTGGATTATCCCCACATGCTAAACAATCTTCTGTTCTATAGACGTCTATCATAGTAAATCGATAGGTTTTAAGATCGACAAATAAAATTTTATTTATGAGTAATTCGCCTATATTTAAAATATATTTTATCGCTTCATTCGCTTCTATACATCCAATTACTCCAGGTATTAATCCAATTACCCCTGCTTGAGAACAAGACATACCTGCGGGGGAATCAGCAACATCTCCAAATAAACATCTATAACATGTTGTTTTCTTTTCAGGTATTACAGTCATTATTTGTCCATGGAACCTTAGCACTCCAGCTACAGTAAAGGGTATTTTTAAATTCACACAAGCATCATTAATAAGCATTTTAGTCGGAAAATTATCTGATCCTTCAATCACAAAATCTGACCCCTTAAGGATTTCCTTTACATTACTTGGTATAACCAGTTCCTCGATTAATTCAATATTACAATCTGGATTCAAAACACTGAGTTTTTCAAAAGCACTCTGAGACTTGTTTTTATTTACATCATCCGTTGAATGTAAAATTTGTCTATGTAGATTAGAAAGCTCAACCTTATCA
>JAEOTJ010000012.1 GCA_016839905.1 Promethearchaeota archaeon
AGTACCTCAATTTTACTTTATTTTAATTTACATAAGCATGATATTCATTCTTATGGCATTCTTAATTCATTCAGGGTTATTTATATTTGGTATATTGACTCTAATTTTGTATTTTTTCTATGTTTTTAGGAATTTAAGACATTTTTCTAAAGAGGGGATTACCCATATCATAGTGGATGAAGAAAATGAAGAAAAAATCGAAGTTGAGCACACGGACTTCAAGAAATCCTCAAAACTGAAAAAAATTGTGTTAGTTATTACTTCTTTTGTCTTTATTTTTATCGGAGGAGAGCTATTAATTATAGCAACAGAAGAACTTATTGTTATTACTCATATACCTGAAGCTTTTTTTGGTTTTGTTATTATTGCTTTCGTTACAAACGTAGAAGAATTAACATTAGTTTTTAAATCGATTAAAAAACAGACCATAGAGATTGGATTTGGAGGTATGATTGGAAAATTAATCTGGAATTTAACTATAACTTTCGGAATTAGTGGCATTATAGCAATGAATATAGATTTTACATGGATCTTGATTTGGAATTGGCTTATCCTCTTTGGTATAATAATCTACTTTAATATTATTTCAAAAAAGAAAGCTATTGGTAGGAAAGATGGAATCATTTTAATGGTTTTTTTTATCACATTTATAGCTGTAAATCTCTTGACATTTGGATTATTTTAAAGGCAAATTTCAGTCACCCGTCAATATTAGAAAAATATCATTCAAAAATTGAGATAAAAATTTTCACTTTTAATAGTAATCCTTCCTAAGTTAGAGTAATAAATTAAAATAGAATAGTATAAATTTAAGTAAATATCAACATAAATAGTAAATTATAAAATGAGTGTGTAATCATGCCGGGAGGACCTAAAGAGCATATAATATTAAGAACCGAAGAAGATATAAGCCCCATGAATCGTAAGTTAATCGACCATGTGTGCCATAAATGTAATTTTTACGCCGAAGACCAAGAATATTGGGAACGGGAGTATGAATGTGCCGCATATAAATTCATTCGTAAACTAGTAGAAGATAAAATCCTTACATCTTATGAACAGATCGATAAACTATTCGAGGGAGTAGATCTCAATCCTGAAAGGGATTTAAAATAAACTATTTTTTTCTTTTATTTATGTTTAGCTTAACTTTTTATTAATGAAAAGATCCATTTATTATCTCATAATACTGATTAACTCAAGAATTTTAATATATTCGATACATTAAGCAGTGTGAATTCCCTAAATAATCGTTAATGATGAGATTACCAAGAAAATATGAAAATAATTAGTTTTTCCTTTTTTTTGCGTATACAATTAGATAGAAAACAGCAATCATCAAGGCTACAGATAAGAGAATTCCTACAATACCGGCTATAAAATCGCTTTCAATACCCCCTAATATTGGATCCCAAGGAGATTGTAAACTTTCTACCCAATCTTCACCTCTTGCATCAATTAAAGCTCTCTCTAAACCGTCTGGATCATCCGATAAAATACCAATTGTGAATCCGACTGCAAGTAGCACCATAAGAACCACAATTATTATCAAGATTGTAAGGATTGGCCATTTAATTTCTTCAAATTTTACCATAGTTTATTCAACTCCCAACATATCTTCTGTCAATATAAATTCAGGTTTAGCTTTATAGATGAAATAAACGATTAAAGCAGATATTATAGCTTCACCAATTCCTATTAATAAATGCCAGAATACCATAATTGGGACAATAATATTAATAGGAATAGCACCACCGATTCCAATCTCAACCCCAGCACAAAAAGCAGCTAAAACTATAGCTATGTATGAACCTATCGCTGTAGCGATAGTAACTTTTTTTTCTTTTTGAAGATTTGTTTTATTAAGTATTTTCACAATTAACTTTACAATATAAAATCCAACTATGCCCCCAATTATACCCATATTAAATGTATTTGCTCCTATCGCAGTAATTCCACCATCTCCAAAAAGAGCTTGAACTACTAAAATCATAAAAATGACAATAACCGCCGCCCAAGGTCCAAGAATTACACCCACCAAAGTGCCTCCAACTAAATGACCAGAGGTACCTCCTGGAACAGGGTAATTAACAAATTGAAATGCAAAAATTGTAGCTGCTAAAACACCTATATAGGGAATTAATTTTTCTGAATCCTCATCTTCAAAAACATTACCAATTTTTTTAAAACAAATGATCATTACAACAACAGTAACTATCCACAAAACTACCGTTGTTACGGGATCTAATAATCCATCTGGTATATGCATTTCTTTTAAAACCAATTCTTTAATTATGATTTACTAGGTATTTATTATTTATAAAGAGTATGATAAAAATATAATCTAGTATGAATCTTACTATTTTATCAAAATGATTTCTGTCATGAAACTTACTTTTCTTGGTTATTTTGAATCAAATCAAGGATTTCATCATAAGATCCCATAATTTTTTCCACGTTTGGATGGCTTAATCCTTCTTTTGGACTACCTTCAAATATCCCTTTTCCGTTATCTAAAACAAACATTTTATCTGCCCAATTTTCTACAAAAAATAGATTATGAGAAGTAAATAATATCGTCATTTGTTCTTCCTTCCTTAATTTTTCCAATATTTCAAGATGGCTATATATTGATTTAAAATCAAGATTAGCAAAAGGCTCATCTAGTATTAATAGCTTTGGTTTTAATACTAATAAACCTGCTAAGGCAGCCCTTTTTTTTTGTCCCCATGATAAATTAAAAGGAGAATAGTTCTTATAATCTAATAAGCCAACAGCTTTTAATGCCCATCCAACCCTCTTTTTTACTTCTTCCTTATCAAGTTTTAAATTTCTTGCTCCAAAACCAATATCTTCCTCTATCGATGGAGCAAAAAGCTGATCATCTGGATTTTGGAATAAAAAACCAATTTTTTGTCTGACTCTCCACAATTGATTTCTCTTTCTTGTGAGAGGTTCACCAAAAATTTTTATAGTTCCTGATTTTGGCTTCAATAACCCAACCAATAGTCTTAATAATGTAGTTTTACCAGATCCATTATTACCCGTTAAAGCATATATCGATTTTTCTTCAATGGATAATGATAAATCTTTCAAACTAAAATTAGAATTATAGCTAAAATTTAAATTTTTTACATCAATGGCTAAAATAGAGAAACAACCTCCATGTAAAATG
>JAEOTJ010000495.1 GCA_016839905.1 Promethearchaeota archaeon
ATAAATGATATAAATTCTATAATTAACTTGGCAGCTAAATTACACGTTAAATTATTTTTAAGATCAAAATTAGGAGCAACTTCTACTAAATCAAATGCAATAATGTTAAATTCTTTTGTTAATTCTTTTAAAATCTTCCACATTTCACGGTAAGAGAATCCTCCCGGAATTGCATAACCTGTACCAGGAGCAATAGAAGGATCTAAGACATCTATATCAATTGAAACATAGAGATTTTTAATATTTGAATATTGAAAATATTCAATGATATTATTTATATAATTATTTAAGCCTTCTTCTATTAATCTGTAAGCATCCAAATGAAAAATATTTTCCTTATCAGCAATCTCCATTTCTGGAGTATCGATATCTCTTGTACCTATTATCATTAAATTTTTATTATTAATATAATCTAAATCATAAACTCTATGAGAAACTGTAGCGTGAGAATATTTTTTTTGATTATATTTATTATAGAGATCTAAGTGAGCATCAAAAATTATAACTCCAAATTCTTTTTTTTTTTTTAAATTATCTCCTACAGTCTTAATTACAGGATATGAACAAAAATGGTCTCCTCCTATCATTATAGGTATTATTTTTTCATTTTGTTTATAAATCTCATTTACAAATGTCTCAATTTCCTCTATATTTATTTCGATATCATCTGATTTAATTTTAATATCCCCAATATCGACTACTTTTAATTTTTGTATCTCATATCCCATTTCTGTCGTAAGACCTAAATTCTCTGTGCTTTCACGTATTTTTTTAGGTGCGATTGCAGAATTTACATCCTCAATAGAAGTTAAAAAATCCCATAGAATACCAAAAATAACAAATTTAGTATCTGATTCAATTACTTCTCCTATATCAAAAAATCTCATTTTTCACATTTTTTCTAATGTTGTGATCCCCATTAGGTTTAATCCAATCTTGATAATAATCTGAACACATTTTATTAATAATAATCGTGCTCTTTCTAATTCTTTATTATCTGAAATAACAATGCAAGCGCTATAAAAAGAGTTAAATTCTTGGCATAATGTTAAAAGAAACTGTGGAATCAAATGAATTTCATAGTTGTTGATCACTTGATCGACAATTTCTGGAAAATAATGCAGCTGTTTAATTAAACTAAGTTCTTTTTCGTGATTGAGTAATTCATATTTAATATCTAAATCAACCTCTTCATATGATTTAGAAATTATTGATTCAATTCTCGCATAGCAATATTGAATATAGGGTCCAGTTTCACCCTCAAAAGAAAGTGATTTTTTTGGATCAAAAACAAAATCAGATTTAGGCTTAATCTTTAAGATAAAAAACTTTAAAGCAGCCATTCCAATTATATTAGCTCTCCTTCTTTTTTCTACTTCTGAAAGCTCAGGATATCTTTTTTTGACCTCTTCAAAAGCCAAATTTTCCATTTCTTCAACAAGGTCATCTGCATCAACAACAGTCCCCTCTCTACTTTTCATCTTTCCCTCAGGGAGATTAATCATTCCATAAGAGAAATGATATTTATCTTCTTTAAAACCAATCAAGTCTAATATAGCAAAAAGTTGTTTAAAATAAGTGTCTTGTTCATTTCCAACTACATAAATTGATTTATCATAGTCGAAATCTTTCTTTTTTAGGTATGCTAAATAAATATCTTGAGTGATGTAAATTGAAGTTCCATCACTACGTAGTAGTATTTTATTAGGAAGATTAAACTTTTCTTTTAGATTAGCAATTATAGCACCATCTTCTGTCTTATTTAGAATACCTTTCTCAACATTCTTTAATATTATTTCTTTTCCATGTTTATATAAATCCGATTCAAGATATTCCTTATCGAAAGATATATCAAATTTTTGATAGGTTTCTTTAAAACCATCAATGGCCCATTTATTCATTTTTTTCCATAAAGCCCTTATTTGGGGATCCTCGTTTTCCCATAAATTCAACATATTTTTTACTTCTTCATTCAAATTTTTATCTTCTTCCTCTTCCTTACTATAAATGACAT
>JAEOTJ010000496.1 GCA_016839905.1 Promethearchaeota archaeon
ATAAAGTTTTAGTATGAGAAATATTGGGCTTACTTGGAACACTTTTAATCTCTTTTTTTTCTGGGATTGCACTCAACACAAATTTACTTGGAGAAGTAATGGGTTTACTTGCTACACCTTTAATTCCCTTTCTTTCTGAGGTTTCACTCGATAAAATTTTAGCATGTGAAGTATTGGGCTTACTTGCTACACCTTTAATTCCTTTTTTTTCAGGGATTGCACTTGAAATCGCTTGTTTCTTTTTTTTTATATACAATGTTGAGATGATGGATGCAATCGCTAATATTGCTACGACTGCGCTAATTACTCCAATATTTATTATCTCTGTAAAGTCTTCTGGATTTACTGGAGATGAATAATCTTTTTTAGCCTCCATTTCTTGTCCATAACTTCGCTCAAACCATAATATAGGCATGTAAATCGTATTTGGAATTTCTTTATAAAAGACATCTGTTGAATTTACTTTTATATTATATTGTAATCTTAGTTTCATTTCAATAGTATTTCCTGAATTTGGCTCTACATCAATATAATGCCCATGTGAGGTTCCATTAGGATTTAAACCATCAACGGCATCGACAAAAGAATAATCTGCATTAAGAAAATGGGGTTGGCTTACATAAATATGTGTCAATCTTATTGGTGATAAGTTAATTAGTTCATTATGTTGTTCATAAGCAGCATTTGGCGTCCACATGGAAGAATCGAGCTCATATCTATATAATGTCCCACCTTTAAAATCAAGACTATATTGATAGTCTAATATCATTACTCTCTTCATTATATTAATGTCATAGATTTCTAATGTATCAGTTGTGTTTATATTAGGATAAAATCTAAATCCCTCAGTACCTCTAATGATCTCTGGTAGAGGCCATTCATTATTATAAGGTAATCCATTTAGAGACGAGATTTGGCACGTTTCAGTAACAATATTTTTACCTGTTTTTACTGTAATGCTATTTAATTTCCTTATATTTTGTCCTCCTTGTGCCTCTGGTAATCCACTTTTAAATGCTTCATCATAACTTGAAGCAGTTCTAAAGAAACCGACACGTGCATTTGCTCTTTCTACTTCATTTGTTGACTTGTTGAGGAACCCATCACAAGCAGTGAAAAGCCATTCTTCAATAGTACGCTCAACTATAAAACTCCCATCATTATTCTCAAGATTCCATAAAGCGATATTATACATCCAACCATAACCATCATCACCAATCTGCTTATTAATGTTGGGAGCATCATGAGGGAATGTTTCCAAAATACTCCGGTTTATCCAATCAACAATTAATTGGATTGTGTTTATATCAAAGGTTATATATTGAAAATTAATTTGATCAAAATAGTTAAATATCTCTTGTTTTGCTTGTGAAGGTGATAAATTGTCGATAACATCATGACCCATGGCTTCAAACCAATATTTCGTGTATGCACCATTAGTTAAGGAATAGGGTCCTTCAGGATCCCATAAACGATCACAGAGGACTCTGACTTCAAGGTCCTGTTCTCGAGTATTCAACCATTCACTGTCACGTGTAGTGATATTCAAATCATCTGGACGAGAATATCCTAAATATCCCAACCATTTTTCAGGATCTTTTCTACCATCAATATCGACATCTCCTATAGGATCCATATCGAGCAACCACATTATATCATTCCAATCAAAACCAAAATTCTCAATGCATGGGAATCGATCCCGCAACCATTCGTTATAAAAGACATCTATTGGTTCAGGTAAATAATACGCAGGTTCTAATTCTGCTTCTGCCATTTTTAGTTCGATTATAGCGAGAGATTCTTGTTTCATTATCATCAGCATTTGTGGAAACATCAATTGTATTAATTCCATCTCATCTTGACGAGTTCTTAAGTAACCTGGATTGATATTTCTGATTGTAGTATTATCAATGTTTAACTTATTATAGGATAGGTTTTGAAGATATTCAAATCTATCATAAGTGCTATAATTAACTTCTGTCTCATCTCCGTTATAAGTAATATTTTCTCTGTAATTATGATCTTGAAATACAAATGGACCGATTTCCTCAAATGCTGGTTTGCTTCCATTTAAAAAATCTTCAGAATTTGTTAAATTCCACAAATAAAAACTATAATTCTGGTAAACGATAGATTTATTGAAGTAATCTATATTACTAGTTTTTAGTGAATTGACAGAATAATCCCTTTTACTAATTTCTTGATCATTTCTCTTACTCATTAAACCGTTATACATTAAGATTCCAACCGGAATCAAGCTTAGTCCCAGGATAATGATAGAGAGTAATGATATGGTTTTTAATGTCCTAGGTCTTGTAAAAATCTCATTGGTTTTTATTGCCTTGTATTTTAAATTTTTTCTCATTTTATTTCCCATTCTCTCATAAAAATATATTTAATGTTGAAAAACCTAATCAATTTTACTTTTAAGTCCATTTATTTTCATTAAAGCTACCTTTTCTCTGATAATAGTACCGTTATTTGACATGTGATTCTTGGATTTTGATATATGTGTGATTAAATGATAGTAAATTAATCTTTATGGTTATCTTAATGTTTATTTTAATTAAGTAATTATATTTTCAAGTCATATATAACTATTACTATTAATTTTTTGAGGGATTATTTATTTTTGTAAAAATCTCTTGTTAAATCTTTATCAAGCATGAAATGGACTATTGTCATTTCTTTTTAAATATTTCTGCCACGTTATTACATTTAAAACAGAGTACTTTTTCAGGTTCTTTAAGGTCAGTAAAATCTTTCTTGGAAAGAGGATAAATCTTGTTGCAATTTCTACAGAAATATCCCACATTTAAGGAATAATTCCCGCATCTTCCGCAACTGAAATGATCAAATTGCTCTCTTGTAATTGCGTGAGAGGCATGACAAGAAGTGC
>JAEOTJ010000497.1 GCA_016839905.1 Promethearchaeota archaeon
GCACTTCTTGTCATGCCTCTCACGCAATTACAAGAGAGCAATTTGATCATTTCAGTTGCGGAAGATGCGGGAATTATTCCTTAAATGTGGGATATTTCTGTAGAAATTGCAACAAGATTTATCCTCTCTCCAAGAAGGTTTTTACTGACCTTAAAGAACCTGAAAAAGTACTCTGTTTTAAATGTAATAAAGTGGCAGAAATATTTAAAAAGAAATGACAATAGTCCATTTCATGCTTGATAAAGATTTAACAAGAGATTTTCACAAAAATAAAATTTTTTAATATTTTAGAAATATTAATTTATACTTAAAACACTCGCAAAAATCATTAATATGAAATTAAATCGTTTGAAATCAATTGTAAATCAAGCTATTAGAGATTCTTGTGCCACTTCAAAAGGTTACATGCTTGATCCATTTCATCATTATACGCCTGAATATAAAATTGAGATTAATTTATTAAATGGGTCTATAAAACCTGAAAGAGAAGGAGACGATGTTGAAGTTTTTTATATGGGTATTATATCTTGGTTTCATGAGGTTTTACTAAAAGAAGGAATCCCGATTGAAATTATAGATGAGGCTATTATAGTTATTGATTCATTGGGAAAACAATGTGCAATTAAAGCAAAAGGGAAAGTATTTAAAGTCAAAAAAAGATATAAATAAAATTTTTATAATCTCTTCCTTTATCTCCCTGGTAACCCCCTGATATGATATTTAACTTACAAGATTCTTAAAATTTAATAATTAAAAATGCGGTAAAAATTAGAAAGGAAAAATAGATTGAGTTCCTCATTTTGGTTATTTTTATGTTTTAGAGTGATTCTAATTTAAAACCATTTCTTAATAAAAATGTTAAAATTTAGACTCTCAAATACCAGCTTATTGAAAATATTCAAATAATTAATTATTTTAGATTATCTACATTATATAATAGAAGATGTTGGATATAATTGAGTCTAATCCAGAAATTCTTGGTGGGAAACCCATCATTAAAGATACAAGGATTTCCGTCGCATTAATTAATGAATTAATTGGTTTGAATTATATCATTGAAGAAATCCAAGAAAAATATTCCTATCTCAACCGTCAAATTATACTAAAACTAATGGAATTAGGAAATGACGTTTTAAAAAACCTCTCTCAAGTAAATTTAGATGATTTATTAAGTAAAGAGGATCATTATAATTTGAGATTTTTACTGGATGAAAATGTGCCCCTATCAATCAAGAAACTCATTAAAGAACTTGAACATAAAGCAATAACTTTAAGAGAAGACAAGAAAATTGACTTACGAGAATAAAATAAGAAAACATATCATTATAGTAGTGATATTATTATTTTTCACTATAATCGCAACCGAATTTTCCTTTTATAAAATTAATAATCAAACAAAATCTCAGAGAAAGGATATCTTTAATGATAATCACATTACTCTCTTTGATTCAAAAGCAGTTTATCCCAGTTCTATTCATGATACTGATGGTGATAAAATCGCTGATACCTTATCATCGCTAATTAATGGAGAAATTGAATGTAGTTCTGAATCAACAAATGCCATTTGTGGGGGTGGGGAAAAAGTTGAAGTTTTAATCTGTGTTGATAAAAAACCCGATGATGTCTTATTTGAAAAGTTACACAGTTATGGCGCCGAAATTGTAGCGGTTTATGATAATTTATTATATGCAATTGCTGCGATTCTTCCTATTGATGAAGTTTCTGCTGTTGCTACTAATGATGAAGTTACTATCATCGAAAAACAAGCCTATAGCACTATACATCTCGATACAAGCGTGGTAAATATAGGAGCAAGGGGCTCTCCGTATGTTTGGGAAGCGACTCCTTCAATAAAGGGAAATCCTAATTATGCAATCGCGATTGTCGATACAGGTGTAGACTCAACTCATCCAGATATGGGAAATTTTATACATTTCCGAGATTTTACATCTGAAAGTTATCCAAATGGAAGTGTTGGATATGATTACGGTCATCATGGGACTCACTGCGCTTCGATTGCTGCTGGTACAGGAGTAGCAGATTTAGATCCAGAGACATTTGATGAAACAATCTCTTATAATTTCACTGACACTGAGGATTTTTACTATACTACTCATTGGTTCGAGGTTAAAAATAATAGTAATAATCCAGACACAAAAGTGACATTAAATTGGGATAATAGTAGTAGTGGGTCTGTTTATTTTGGAATCCGTAATTCTAGTGCAAGTAATATTACTTCTTATGGTCCAAATTCAACTACACCTTTAACTCATGACCTTGGAAATTTGGAGTCTGGCTGGTATCAGGTGGTTTGTGCGCCTGAGGTGGCCGCTACTTGTGAAAAAGAATATGTAATTACTATCGCGCAAGAATCTAATTATACACTTTATGAGCCTGCTGGGAGTCCCGTCTTTGCTGGAGTTTCCCCTCAAAGTAAAATTGTAAGTTTAAAAGTATTAGATGATACTGGTTCGGGAACGGGTACTTGGTTCTTAGACGCGTTAGATTGGATTTCCGCAAACGGTAAAGATCCTGCCTATAATATAACAACTGTTTCAATGTCTCTCGGTTTTGATGGTATATATTCATCTATAGATACAGCAGTTAATAATCTTGTTGATGAAGGTTTTATTTGCGTCTCATCTGCAGGTAATGATGGGACATACTATGGTGTAAATACAGTTCGTTCTCCGGGTACAGCTAGTAAATGTATAACCGTAGGGGCTGTCAATGATGCTTTTGAA
>JAEOTJ010000498.1 GCA_016839905.1 Promethearchaeota archaeon
AAACAAGAAACCTTTATTATATGCCGCAACAAAAGATTCTTGGGAAAAAATAGGAATTTTTGCCGTACAAAATAATTTACCCGTCGCAGCAGTATCCACTGATTTAGATACGTTAGTTTCCATAAGTGCTACCTTAAAAAAATTAGGAGTTAAGGAAATTGTATTAGATTCAGGAACTTTTTTTGGATCGGGCAAATTAGCGGCAACTTATGATAAAATAATGCAATTAAGAACGGCAGCAATCGATAAGGATGATGAAAATGCGGGTTGGCCAGTAATGGGCGTTCCAGCAGCTTATTGGACTCAAGTAAAGGTGGAATCTGATAATGATCTATGGAAACACCAATATGAAGAAGTCATCATGGGGGCAATTCTTCAATCTATTGATACTTCGTTAATAGTTATGCATACGGGACAAAAGAAGGATGAAATTTGGGCATTGTTAGCGCTATTAACTTTAGGACAAAGCATATTCTCTGATCCAAGGGTATATCCTGCTGTTGACCCAGGCATATATAAGATTGGAGAGCCTGGAGAGAATGCACCTATTTTTGTTACAAGTAATTACAGAATGACTAAGATCCCTGTTGAGCAAGACCTTCAAGGCGGAAATATTAATTGTTTGCTCCTAGTCGTTGATAGTGAAGGAATTGGAATAGAGTCTGCAGTAGCAGGAGGTCAATTTAATGCTGGAGCAATTGCTGAAGCAGCAAAAGAATATGGCGCATTTGATAAAGTCAAACATCGGGTGCTTGTAATTCCTGGAATGGCCGCTCGGTTAAGTGGTGCTTTAGAGGATGAAGCCGATTGTTATGTTGTAGTCGGCCCTCGTGATAGTTCAGGAATACCTAAATTTATGGATGAGTTATGGGATCCTGATAAATACATGAAAGAATATGCAGAAAGAGGAGATTAATTCTTTTTCTTTTTTATACTTTTTATTTTGCTAAAAAATTTCTTAAATTAATGAATATATTTTGTCTGGAGTAATTTCCGTTATATTTTTCAATATCTTCATTTTAATTTTACTGTTTTCTTTTAATTCCTCGGCAGAATGAAAGCCTGTCAACACGCCAATAAAAGGACATTTTAACATTTCGGCAAGCTTCCTGTCATTAGGGTGGTCGCCAATTATAATAAATTTATGAGTTGGATATGAATTAGATAGATATTTTTTTAATCTTGGATCAGTTTTGGTCATTCTACCTTCTTTTTCACCTAAAATATAATTAAAATAGTTATCAATTCTCAAAAATCTTAATAATTTAACAGCCATTTCTTCTTTTTTTGAAGTTATTACTCCTAGTACAAATATATCCCTTAATTCCTGTAATTTTTCCTTAACTCCTGGTAATAATCTTACTTGATAAATTCCCTTCTTTCTATAAAAATCACGAAAAGTATCTATTAATACAGAAGGTTCTATTGTGGAAACCTTTGAAAATACCTCAAATAGGGGAATACCAATAGTTTTTTCTAGGTCGTCTGTATTCATTCGAGGGAGTTCATGCTTATTAAAAGCGTAATTAAATGAATTAATAATTCCTTCAGTGTTATCTATTAACGTGAAATCAAGATCAAAACTTAGAATGATTTTCTCTTTTTTTTTCATAGATAATGCTTATAATAGGCCATATTTAATCAATTCAAGTATTTTTTTAAAAAAAAAAAAATAGAATTTAAATAAAAGATATAGTATTATCTCATAGGAATCTTCTTCTTTTTAGAAATAATTTTTGTAGCAAATATCATACCAATAACAGCCATTATTCCAATTAAAAACAGACTTGGTCCAGGAATCGCAATTTTAGAAGGTTTTTTTCCATCATCATCTTCTTCTTCTCCATCATCCGTACCAATATCTCCTTTAGCTATTACTTCAGGATCTACAGCATAATAAGCTTTATAATTATTTAAATCTATAAATCCCGTTGCTTTACCATCAAATCGTAATAAAATTGGATCCTCTCCAGGGCTTACTGTTATCGCTGTTAATTCAATATAATAATATCCATTACCAATTTCAAAAATATTTGATGTGAAATTTAGACCATTCCATGTAGCATTGATATTAGCATTCTCAACTCCAGTTAAATCAGTGAGATTAAGTACCCAGAAAGTTATATTGAAGAAATTTTCTGTGAAAGTATTATTTTGTATTACTAATCCTAGGTTGTCTGGGCTTGGAGTAGGAGATGTTATCTCCTCAACTGCATAAAAACACTGATGATTTGTAATTGGATCATATCCCGCTGCAGTTACGTCAAATTCTAATAAGATAGGATCCTCTCCCGGCTCTACCCATACTGGAGTTAAATTAACATAATATTCTCCATTTCCAATTTCATTAACATCTGAACTTACATCAATATCATTCCAATTAGCTGTTATACCTGCACTTTCAATTCCAGATAAATCAGAAGAATTCCTTATTGTGAATGTAATATTAAAGAGAGTTTCAGTAAATGTGGAATTTTTAATTGTAAGGTGCATATCAGTTGAAGATGGAACTGGAACACTAGTTATTTCCTCCACTGCAATATCCGTAAGTAATTCATCTTTTGAATAGGCAGGATCATCAGCTGTAATATTAAGTAATATAGGAGTACCACCAGGACTAACCCAGATTGGAGTAACTGTTAAATTATACATTCCCGTACCAAATGGAATAAGATCTACACTTACATCTATACCACCCCATTCAGCCGTAACCGTTGTAGGTGTTATTGGATTGTCTAACCAATCAGTTACTTTAAATGTGAATTTAAAGTATGATTCTGTGTATTCAGATCTTACGATTTCAACGTCGAGAGGGTTTGGTAATACTATAGTCGGTACATAATAGCGATATTGCCATTGATTGATGCTATAATGATACTTAATATCAATATAATATTGGTAGAAATACCAGTAAGTCTCGTATACGAACCACCACTCAATCCATATTATCCACCAGCACCATACATAATATATCGTCCAATAAATAAAAATATCAAGGAACCATATTTCTATGACAATTTCCATCCATACAATAACGATATATGTATAATAGTATTCAATCTTCCAATCATAATTAATATACACAATTACATAAATTAGTTCATAAAAGATCCAGGTGTAAAAAGTATAAACCCAGCCATACCAATAGATAGTAATAGTGTAAGATATTATATCCCAGACAATACTATAAGGTTGAAATAAATGGTAGATACTCATTTGGAAGTAGGAACCACATAAAACAACTATAACTTCTATTGTTCCATCAGTTATAATAATTGTATCGTTAGCTGATTCAATTGTAGAGAATCCCGCATTATAATGACAGTCTCCTATAAAACCTATTAATCCAAAACCAAGAAGGAAAATGTCTCCCGTATATGTAATGTTATAAGTCTCAACTCCGAATGCTACAGTAATCCACTCCCCATACCAATCTCTTGACACAATACAACCAAGATCCGATAATGTTAAATCCGTCTTTCCGCCACCATAGTCGACGTTGTACACAACATCGAAAAAAGAATCCACATCGAAATGATTTAATTCCCCCGTTCCGATATCTGCCTGAACATTACTAACTGTGGTTGAGTCATATGGAGTATTGATTTCTACTCCATGAGGATTAAAATCGTTATCAACTGTAACATTAAATCCATTTGCATTATTTTTTAATATCGTTTTATTATCGCCTAATGTTATAATCTCGTAAGTATTATTAATCAATGTAGTGCTTGAACCATTATTTATGGCACTATCACCTTTATCGAAATCTGAAGTAATTGGCAAACTTGAGCTACAATCTCCACAATTCATTGTTGATGTTGTAGAACCATCATCTCCAGATACCGTACCATCAAGATCCATGGAATTACCATCACCTAAGTCATAACTCGTGCTCACATCAGAGGATTTAGGAGTTAGGTTTTCTTCTGATTTTAAAGTATCAAAATTACTTGAAGAATTAATTGATACAAAATAGGTTTGTGCGAAAATCCCCGAAAATAGTAAAAAGCATATAGAAAAAACTGCTATTTTTTTACTTGTTTTATTCATTATAATTTTTCACTTTTTTTTTTATAAATTTAGATAATTTTATATTAAGAAGGATATACATATATTATTTTTTAATTGATGAAATAAATTCTTGGGAAAAATGAATGAATCTAAATCTTGCTTAGAATCTGTTATGAAGGTTTAGAAGGTACGTGATTTCTTCTGAACTATCAATTAAACGACT
>JAEOTJ010000499.1 GCA_016839905.1 Promethearchaeota archaeon
ACGAGATCCTCATTAACAGGTAAATCCCCTTCCATTGATTTGAATACTAATGTTACCCCTGATTCTGAATTAAGTATCCATATGTACATGTGTTAACTCCAAGAGAATTCTCTATTATTATATATTTAATTAAAAATATTAAATAATAATTTATAACAAGTTTACATCTCATAAATTCTTAATTTTTATTATATCGTAATTCAACTCTTTATCTTTTGCGAATTTACATGTTCTAACTTCTTTTAAATCTTTAGAGAAGTTCTTTTCCATCATGAGTATTACAATATTGTTCTAAATTTCTTAACATTTGTGTTACTTTTGTCCTTAAAATCATTTCTGTTGCGCTTTTACCAACTGAATTGAGAAAATCACTACCTAATGTAAAATTATGGATGAATACTCCTACTTTTGCTTTATCTGGAGCAATTTCCTTAATCCGCAAGCGCCCTTCTAATTCTTTTACATCTTTATTATTTCTTACATTAAACTCTATTAAAGTACCCTTTCCTGGATCCTCCCCCTTATTGTCTAAAACTAATTCTCCTTCCATTTCTATTGGAATTTTTAAAATTTTTACTTCATCAAAAATCTTACTAAAAAACACATTTGGACTAATAAATTCTATTTCAAATTTCTTTACGGGGCTCATTATCTCCCATAATTTTGGCTTAAAAACTGCTTTAATTAATATTTTATTATTACAATTGATTTCAATAACTTTAGAAATTTTTTGTGTCATAATTATTACTATATTTCTTTAATTTAATTAATTTAAAATCTTTTTTAATTGTATTATTTTAATTTAAATATTAAAAAATTCGGAAAGCTTTTAATTATTTGGAAATAAAGCCTCAGCCTTCCTAGATTCAATCATTTCTATAAACCATAAATCAGAAATTTTTTTTCATCATCGGCTTGTAATAAAATTTTATAAGTATAAGGAGCAAAAGAACTTTCATCGCATTACATCATCCGAAATAACATACTTTTTTCTTTATCATTTTCATTTTGGCAATGCGGACAAATCCAAAGATCATTACTCTTTTTCACGGAGTTTATACACGCGGAACATACTGCAATATCACAAATACAGTAATGTAATTTATCAACGTCGGTCTTTTTCTCGCAAATGAAGCAATAAGGGGGTGTTTTTGGCATTTATAATAACTTATAAAATATCAATTTTTTTTTGTATTATTGTTTATTATTATATTATATTAATTTTTTTGCTATATTGTTAATTATTAATTAAATATTTTCATATAAAAATGGACAAAATTAAAAGTAGAATTCAATTATTATCTCTTTTCTCTATTTTCTTCATATATAAATTCATTATGGGCTATATTAACGACGAACCTAATGAAGTAGTTATCTGGGGAATGATTACACTTGTCTATCTTATATCCTTAATGATACTATTTTTTATATCTAAAAATAATCAAAAAATTTAATAGACTTAATCTTAATAATCACAATTAAAAATTATTGAAATGCATGATTAGGATTAATAAATCCATTTAACCATTTTTTAGTAAAACTCCTCATTTTCAATTATAATTATTTAATCCATTTATAATATTAAAAAGATATAGTTCAATGAAGAGTTAATAAAGAATATTATATTTTATTGATTTACAATAGTCCTTAATTTGTTTGCTTTCTGAAGAAAGTCATTACTTAGTGAATCATCTCCTAGTTCCATGCATAGATTTGCGATTTTCTCAAAAAAATTCGCTGCCCCACCAAGATCTCCATTTTCTAAGGCGTTTTGGGCTTCTGCGATTAATTGCTCTCTCTCAAATAATGGTTTCAATAAGGGTGAGATTTCTGAACTCATCTCTAAGATGTCGGCAATTATTGTCATCATCTTATCCCTATTATTAGGATCTATAGCTACCATTGAATATGTTTTTAAATCCATCATTTCTTCAATTTTTGCAGGAGGTAATGCATTTGGCAAATCTTGCTTGTTTGCAATGACAGCTGCGTGAGCATACGGAGCTTCTTCTTTAATTAACTCTAAGAAAAACTTACTCTTTTCTAAATTTTCTAGAGTCGAATCTGAAATTAAAAGAACAGCATCGCTCCCTTTAACAAACTTATTCCAAAGAAAACTAAATTGTTCTTGTCCTGCAAAATCCCATAAATGGAAATGGAGCTTACCAATCTTGATTGTCGCTATATCTCCCGTGATTGTAGGGATATGCTCCGTGGGAATCTCCTCTGCTTTAATTAGGCGAGTTATTGTAGTCTTACCAACACCAGAAAATCCGATTAAAGAAATTTTAGGTCTTAAATTTTTATGAACTGCATCTATAGTTGGATTTAAAATCTCCATCATTGAAGGATCTATATCATCTCTTAAAAGATCTCTAAATAAATCCAAGAATTCTTTCTTTAATTTCACTAATTCATCTTCAACTTCATCTATAGTATCAACTAATCCAGTAACAAAAATAAAAAATAAATTCTCCTCCGGTTCGACTAAATAAGAAATGCTATATTTATAATAGGTATGTGTTCCTTTATTGATTCCTCCCTCAGTTAATGCTTCATTTTTAAGAGTATTAAAAATATTTATAAACTCTTTCCTATCAATAGATTTACCAAATTGTCTTTCATACAGAAATTTATTATCCTTAATAATATACACTTGACGAAGCATTTTCAATCAATTCTTTTTATTATTGAATCTCAATAGTACTTTATTAAATCCTATTCTTTATATTTAATTTTTATTTGACCTTAATAAAACATTAAATTATATCTTTAATCTTAAATTCTTTATTTAAATTTTAGGATATGAAAAAAAACTCTAAAATGAAGGATAATTTTTATTTCTGAATTTTATTTATTGGTTATAAACTATTAAAAGAATATATAAATACTATAGAAATAATTACTATATAATTATTATTTAGATAATACGAATACTAAAAACAATGTCAGATTGGAAAAAAAAGATTGATGATTCTATTGAAAGTGAGAAATCTTGTACTGGATGATTCATGATTGATGGAATAATTAACTGTTTTAAAAAAATAAAAAATCGAAAACTAAATAAAAAATTACTAAAAGAACAAATTAAATCTCAAAAGTTAAGTTAAAATGCTAGAATTCAACTTTTGGTTTTGCACGAACCTGAGATTATCAAATTAAATTGATTTTACTTCCCTTTGGTCCTTCTATCAAATTCTCTTATTGAAATTTCTATTGGATTTTCTAATTCATTAATTATTTTCGTAGTATTTATTTTAAAATCTCCCTCAATATATTTAATGGCCTGAGTTACCGAATCTTTAGCATTATGGAAATGCTTTAAAGGAAAATTTTTATCAATTAAAAATTGTTCTTGAGGATAAGTCATTAAAGGAAAGAATTCAATCGAAGGGATGCCTAATAAGGCAGACTCTCTTACCATAGTTCCCCCTCCTGTAATGACTAATTTAGAATAAAACATTACATTTGTCAAATTCTCTAAACCTTTATATACTCTAATAGAATCATTCTTAATTTCATTATTAAATTTTTTTTTTAAATATTCATATTGCTCATTATTCCTGGTTAATATTAAATACTTAAAGTCAGGGTAAGATTTTAGGAGTGCAGGAATTATTTCCGATAGTTTTGTTTCATGAGGCTTCATGCTATCAGTTAAATAACCTGCTTTAGTCGGTTCTGTCCTACATACAATGTATTTATCTTCCTCTAAATTTAAATTATGTATAATATTAATATTAGGCTTAAAATTAGAAAGCCAACCTACTTCGTCAATACCATTAAACCTAATAATTTTTTCTTCCTTTAAACCATAATCTAAATACCAATCTAAAGGGATACACCGTGGTACAATAATTTGATCAATGTAAGGAAATGTAGTAGTACAAGGACCATAAGACCGGGGTTCATCGTTAAACATTAGATTAGGAATTTGAAGACCAAAAGATATTCTTAAAGCTTCAGGAGAAGTTATGCAAAATAAAAAATCAGGTTTTTGTTTTTCAATGATTTTAATTAACTTAGAAAGACGATCTGAATATGACTTTAATTTTCCGACTAATGTTCCACCACCATATTTTCCCGCAGGAATGTATTCTACGCCCCATTTTTTCAATAAATAATGGGTTGAATCAAAATCCCTTGCCGTGATAAAAACATCATGGTTTTTTATTAATCTTTCATACAATGGACGAAGCATCGTAACACTCTTGGGTTCGCAAAAGTCCAACCATATTTTCAACTTAATCACTCTCTTTTTTAAATCATACTCGAGGTTTACAATTCCAATAATCAGGATTACTCTTAATCCATTCTATTTCTTGTTTTATTCCTTCTTCAAAACCTACTTTTGGCTCGTAATTAAAAACCTCTTTCATTAAAGAACTATCTAAAATAAAATCTATTAATTCTCCAGGTAATCTTTTTCTATTTGGCTGATATTTGCTAGCTTCGCCTGGTTTGGGATCATCATATATAGGTTTAATATCTGGATTTATTAATTTTATGACCAAATCTGCCACATTATTAATGCTATAGGCATTATCTCCCCCAACATTAAAAGTTTTTCCATTCCCACTTTCATTCTTTATGACAAGTACATTTGCTTCAACTGCATCGTCTATATATACATAATCTCTCTGTTGTTTTCCATCTCCAAAAATTATTGGGGATTCTCCTTCCAATATTCTTTTAATAAAAAGGGTTAAAACCCTCCCATACCATTCGCGAGGGCCATACACGATTCCGTACCGTAAAGAGACTGTTGGAAGGCCATATAATAATGTATATTGGACACAATATTTTTCACCAGCTAATTTACTGACTCCATAAGGCCAATGAGGCATGATGGGGTGATCTTCTTTCTCAGGAATTTGCTCAGCTTGTCCATAAACACCCCCAGATGAAGCATAGATTAATTTTTTTACGTCATTTTTTAATGCAGCATTTAATACATTAAAAGTGCCAATGATGTTTGTTTTTAAATCATGTATGGTGTTATCAATTCCAGTAAAGACCTCTAATTCAGCAGCATGGTGAGATACAAGATCAATATCTTTCATTGTTTCATTCAATTTATCTGTATTTAAAATATCTCCTTTAATAAATTCTACAGGTTTTCCTTCAAGAAATTCACTTCTACCAGTTGAAAGATTATCATATACTATTATTTTATTAGCTTTTTCTTGTATTAATCTATCAACAATATGGGAGCCTATAAATCCAGCCCCTCCAGTTATTAATACATTTTTTCCTTTAATTTCCATGTTTATTCCAAGAATTAAATATTAAAATTCTGAAATCTTTAATACTATAAATTAAACAATAAATAATAAATTTAATAGATACAAGAATAAAAATGAAAAAAATTTTAGTAACTGGAGCAGGAGGACCCGCTGGAGTAAATTTCTTGAAGTCTTTACATTCGACTGAAGAAAAAATGGAATTATATGGAACAGATATCAATATATATCATAAAGAATTTGCAAAACCATGGACAAATGAAATGTTCCTTGTTCCTCGTGCCACTTCAGATGATTACATTCCAACCATTAATGAAATTATTGAAAAAAAAAAAATTGAATTCATACATCCACAACCAGATATTGAAGTATCTACTATATCCGAGAATCGAGAAAAGCTTAAAGCAATGACATTTCTCCCTAAAAAAGAAACAATCCAAATATTACAAGACAAATATAAAAGCGCCTCAATCTGGAAAGATAAAGGATTTCCATCCGTAAGGGCAATGGAAATAAGACCTGATCATTTAAACGAGGATATTGAGAATGCCTTGTCTGAACTCGGGGAAAAAATATGGATTCGCGCTAAAGTTGGCGCAGGAGGTAAAGGAAGCACTCCAGTTGAGAATGTTGAAACAGGCATAAATTGGATAAAATATTGGCTTTCTAGAGGTTACAAATGGAATTTTATAGCTCAAGAATATTTACCTGGTAAGAACATAGCGTTTCAAAGCATATTCAGAGAAGGAGAACTAATAACTTCCCAAGCTCGAGAACGTATAGAATATATTTATCCTTACCTTGCCCCATCTGGCGTTACAGGAACTCCAATCGTAGCACGAACCTTAAATGATGATAAAGTAAATGAAATGGCCACACAAGCAGTTCTATCCATAGATTCAGATGCTAAAGGAATTTTTTGTATTGATATGAAAGAAGATAAGAATGGAATTATATGTCCAACTGAAATAAATGCTGGAAGATTTTTTACAACTAGCTATTATTTTTCAGCTGCCTCAAAAAAATTCAATATTCCAAAAGCAAATATGCCTTATATGCTCGTTAAACTTGCTTATAATGAGAAAATCCCCGAAGGTCCGAAATATAACCTCTTGCCCGAAAATCTCTATTGGGTTAGGCATATTGATTGCTCTGAACATCTAATTGAAGGAAAAGATTTAAAATGAAATTTAAAATCTTATTGAAAAAAAACTTCTATTTCTATAGAAGAAAAAGATTATTTTATAATTTTCTTTAAATATACTATAATAGAAAAGGATTTAATTAATTATTATGTCTAATTCTAAAGAGATTAGTCATCAATACAATCTTGGTGGCCAACAAGGCTTTCAACATCGCCCGGATCTTGATGCAATGCGAATATTTGCTACAATCGTATTAATTTTCTTTCACACAGCTTTATTATTTGCTTACATGCCTAATCGCGTATTAATTCTTCACAGTGAACAAGATTCACTTCTTATGACAGCATTTCTTGCGTTTATTGATATGTGGCACATGCCTTTCTTTTTCTTGGTCTCAGGAGCTGGAATCTATTATGCTTTAGAGAAAAGATCTGGAAAAGAGGTTGCAAAAGAAAGGATTAAACGTTTGCTCATTCCATTTATCCTCTGTACTATTCTCTTAATGCCAATTATGGGATATCTAGAGCGCTTGGATTCTTATGATTCTTACTTAGAATATTACCCAAATTTTTTTGACTTAGACATTAGAAATTTAGATAAAGGTTATCCAATTGGTAATTTTTCATATTATCATCTTTGGTTTGCTTTATATTTATTTATAATTTCTTTATTTTATATTCCTTTATTCCTATGGCTAAAAAAGGAAAACGGAAAAGAATTCACCTCGAAATTGGGGAATTCTTATGGAAGGGATAATTCAATTTTCCTTCTAGCAATTCCAATTATTCTAATTGAATTGTTTTTAAGGTGGCGGTACCCTACTACTTTTGTTTTTCATCGTGATTGGTGTAATGTTGCCCATTATTCATTTTTATTTGTATTAGGATTCATAATCGTTTCGGATGAACGTTTTGAAGAGGCAATTG
>JAEOTJ010000500.1 GCA_016839905.1 Promethearchaeota archaeon
CATTAATTCAGTAAATATTTCTCTAGAGCTTTTTTTATCTTCATTAAATAGTTCTGTTATTTTATCTTTACATTTTCTTTTTATTCTTTTTGTCAAATTGTTAATATCCGATGAACTATAATATTGAAATTTTAAAGATATTGAGTTAATGAAAGTATTATATTCACTACTATTTTGGATGAGTTCTCCAAATATTTTTAGATTATTCTTTTGTTCATATGTAAGATTCTCATTTAATTTAAATTTATTTAATGCTTCTTCAAACCATTTAATATCGGAGTTTCTACCTGCATTTGTAATAAAATAAAATTGTATTAATTGTCTGTTATATGGAAGGTTAAGTCTTAATTTAAATGTCTCTTTTTTGTTTTTAAAAATTTTAACAAATAATTTAAATACCTCTTCTTTTAAATTACTTTTAGTCCATCTTTCCCCTTCTTTCTTCTTTATTTGTATAAATTCTACTTTATCTGTAAAGACACAATTTATATCCTCAATTTCATTTTCGGGAGATTCTATAATGATTTTTAAAAAATCTTGATTTCTAAACTCTTTGAGGAATTTTCTTAGAACACAACATTTCTGATAAGAAATACCTCTATTAACATCAGTTCCACTACTAGTCTTTCTTTTTATTTTATTCATATTTATTTTACTTTTATTCTATTCCTAATCCAAGAATTAATCATAATTAATCTAATTTTAAATAATGTGTATAATAATGAATTTTTTCTTTTTATTATTATTAACAATAATATAACATTCGTTTCATTAATTAAGGAAATTTTAATTAGAATATTAGATAGATGATCAAAGTCTTAAATCTAAAAAAGGACCATTAATTCGAAGCCATTCTTTCTTTTTTTTATAATTTGGAAAAAGAGATTCAACCATTTCCCAGAATTTGGTAGAATGAGGTGATTCTTTTAGATGGCATAATTCATGGACAATAACATAATCAATCGCAGACACAGGAGCCATTATAATTCTCCAATTAAATATCACATTTCCATTTTCAGTGCAAGTCCCCCACCGAATTCTTTGATCCCGAACTTTAATGGCAGATGGCTGATAATCCAAATACTTGAGATATTTTTGAATTCTCTGGTTGATAATTTTAATCGCTTTTTCTTGATACCAATCTATTAAGGTTTTTTTAATTTCCACTTCCCGTTCTTGAGGTTTAAGCTCTGCATTAACATAAATATGAAGTATTTTAAATGCAAAGATTATTTTAGTTCTTTTTATTGGAGTTAAATGAATCCTTAAACGATAAAGACGATTTTTTAATAGGATTTTTTCTCCACTCACGAGTTCTTGCTTTAAGGGGATTGGTTTTTTAATCTCTTGGACTGTTTGGAGCTTATTAGCAATCCATTTTCTTTTTTTGAATACAGTATTTTTAATTTTTTCAATTTCTAAATTATGAGGAGCCTAAAAAATCCTACATTTTCATTAAATATCTAAATCATTGATGAAGAAATATAGAAAAAGAAAAAGATAAAAAGTGGTAGAGTTCTAGTTAAGAAAATGCGTCATTGAGGCTGTTCATTAGAGATATATATATTCATAATATACCTTGTATATTTAATTTTGGAAGTATATCTGATATCTCATCTCTCTCAGGATATGTCTTTGTAGCATATTCTGAGATCTTATCAATCCACTCAAGGAATTCGTTTCGGCTGTATTTTGGTTGCGAAATTGGATGATTAAGCCATTTATCCATTTCAGACAATTCACCTAAGACAGAAATACGAATCTCATCTGCTCCAATAGAATATCCTATATTATAACCGAATAATTCTGTTTTCTTAAAATCTTTAAGAATCTTTATAAATTCTTTTATAATCTCATAAGTTTGCTTAACTAGTGTCGGAGTATCCATTTTATTGTGAATTAATAATGGTAATTTTAAAATCTTCTTAAAATCATTGGTTAATTCCATTTTTTTTGATACTTGGTAAGAAATTTTTTTATCATTTAATAAATTTAAGAAATCTTCATTTAAAATTTGGCTTAATGATGGGATATAAACTATTTTCCTTTCTTGGGTTAATTCATAAACCCAATGATGAAACGAAATTAATATTTGGATTTTTGGCTCCTTTATTGTTTTAAGAGCATTTTTTTTATTATTAATATAAGAATTGTTTCGTTTATATATATCTAACATTTCATCTTTACCTCCTAGATATTCTCCAACTAAGTAATTATCTCTGAAATAATCTGATAGTAATCTTTTCCATATGGGTATAGAAATATTGCCATCTAGACGCCATAGTTTAATGTAATTAGTTTTACGACCTGATTTTGATAAATTTTTTTGAATTCTCTCAGATAATTGTTTTTTTGAATATGCCTTAATTGCACCGTCAAAATGAATTTTTTGTGAATCCCGTTTAATAATTGAATGTACATATCTACATCCAAAGTAGTCAATATCATTTATTGGAGGATGTATTGGTGAAGGATTGTTATAAATCTCTTCTGCTTCAAAAATATGTTCGAATTTTCTTATTTTCCAATTAAAATCTGTTCTTATTAAAGATGTAAAGTTTTTCATTTCACCTACACGGTATTTAGTTTCTCCAGGTTTTATTGAAGTTAAATCATCATTGAAAAGCGGACCCCACCAATATTCCCTCTCAAAATGCATTCCGAAAGAAGAAGCAAGTCCTACTATATCTGGATCAATTCTAATTTGGAGATTAGATATTTTATCTTTTAATTTATTCAACTGATAAAAAAACGGTATATTCAAGCTATTTAATATATGAAAAGATCTTCGAAATAATCTATTGGCAAATATACACAGTTCCCCAATTTGATATACTCCTAAATCAATAGCATTTAATTCTTTTATAGATATTAAACAATTTTTATCAAATTTTTCAGAGAGCTGGGGAAATACCCGTAAAGCTAAGTCTTTTTCATAAATGTAAAGGCATTCTTGGATAAATGGTATTTCATTGCCTAAGAGATGCTCATTTATTAATTCTTTCAATTTCTCTAATTTATCAGCATTTTCTTCTAATCTTTTCTTATAGAACTTAATTAATTGTTCCTTTACATTCTTATATTCTTGAGGTCTTTCAATTTCTTTACCTATTGTGAGAGATCTCACTATTTTTGGTTCAATATGAATTCCTAAAGGTCTAGTCCAACCAAACAGATGATTATAATCATGCCCTAAAAGCATAGGTGTTCCAGTTTTATAATTCTCCAATATCATTAAAGCTAAATCTTTAGGCATTATACGAGTCTTAATTCCTCGATCATCAGTCACAACTTCATCTGTGGCTGAAACTCCAATACTATATTTCATTTATTCCTTTTTTTTTAATGTTTTCCATCTATTATAATTAATAAATATCGAAATGGATTAAAATAATATTTGTTAATTTATTTTAAAAAGTTTAAGAGTAAAGTCCAATATATTGAACAAATATTGAAAAATTAATTATTAGAGTTTTAAATAAAGGGTTTAAAAAAATCAACCAAATTTTCAGGATGAATATATATTCCTTTAGGATCATCAATCAGTTCAAGTTCAGCTTTAGTAATATGTAGAGTATCTTTATAACTTTTAACAGATAAATTTGTGCTAAATATTTAAAATAATTTTGTCATTCCAAAAACATTCCTAAATTCATTCCAAAATTTATTGAAGCATCAGTTCATCGCTAATTTTATTAGTTAGGATTTCCCTTTTTATATTAATGTCATTTATGAAAAATTTTCCATTATTTATGAACAATTTTCCATTATTTTGAAATTTTTTCCATTATTTATGAAATCACACACCACAAGAGGCTATTAAAATGTCCATTTATTATGTCTATATTTTAGAAACAACGACAAACAATGGAAAAAAGAGTTATTATACAGGATATACAAAAGATCTATATAGAAGATGGAAGGAACATCGCCAAGGTAATGGAG
>JAEOTJ010000501.1 GCA_016839905.1 Promethearchaeota archaeon
TCCTGTAGATATTAATGTCGCAGCCGCCACCCCTATTAATAAAGTAAATGTCGAAATTAAACCATCATTCAATCCTAAAATCACACTACGGATCTTTTTTCCGCCTGTAACATGTTCTTCTTCCCTTTTTCTCATCATTTTATAAAACCTTATTAATATCTAATTTTAATTAAATCAAAATTTCTTAAAGAATTGAACTCCATGATCGCAACAAGGGCAATTTTCAGGAACCTTCTCAAATTCCACATTACCACATATATTACATACAAAAATGTCTTTATCCTCTATAGTTTTATTTGCTTCAAGTAGTTTTAGATATTTTAAGTATATCTTTGCATGAATTTTTTCTGCTTTTCTTGCTAAGGAAAAAGTTAATTCGGCGACATCTTCACCTGCTTTTATTGAGTTTTTGACGAACTCTTTATACATTTTTTTTGTTTCGTAGGTTTCTCCTTCAATTGCTTTTTTTAGATTTGATATGGTGTCTTTCACTTGAGTTTTTAATTTTTCCTCATCAATTTTTATAAAATCTTTCGTAGGTTCCGACCCTGTTATAACTGTTAATGCTCTTAAATGGTTTTTAATATGAATTCCTTCTGCAATTGAAATAGCTGAAAATAATCTTGCTATCTCGGGGAGATTTTCTTTTTTAGCTTTTTCTGCAAATAGTTCATAACCACGCTGAGCATTACTTTCGCCCTTAATGGCATCTTTCAAATTACTTATAATAACCGACATTTTAATTCAAGGAATATTAATTAATAACCTAAATATAACTTGTTTTTTATAAATTATAAGCATATTTCTCACAAATAAATATTTTGCATAAAAAAATCTGAATTTTCAAAGTATTCAAATGAATTCTGACATACTCCACATAAAATATTATTATTTACTTTAAATTCTTTTATCGATTTGTTCACATAACTCATTTTTTGATTATTATCTAAGGGCAATTTTCTTGAACTTTCAATAAAAAAAAAATTTAAATTCTTTATGATTATGACTTTTTAAATAATTCTAACTTTTCTTAATCTCCTTTAAACGATCATACATCTTTTTTGCTATAGGAATTATTTTATTACAATATTCTATCTGTTCAATATCTCCACTTTCATAATCTTCTTTTCTGATTTTAAGATAGTAATCAATGATCTTTAACACTGCGCCAATATTTATATCATATTTGATTTCCCCGCTATTTCTTAAACAATAATATGCTTCTTCAATCAAACTGAATATTTTTCGCTGTTCTCCAAATTCAGATTCATTCTGAGTGTCCATAAAATCAGTTTCATATAATCTTATCGCTTCTAATAAAACCTCATTGTTGATCATTTTATGTATAATCATTTTAAATTAGAAATGCTAGGGACTGTCAAAACATTAAATATAATATTCATATCATAGTTTATTAATACATTATCATTCTAAAAAAAAGTCTAATCATGAAAGAATATAATTCAATAATACTTGATGATAAGGATGTTGATGCGTTATTAGAATTGGAAGCCCTTATGGTTGATTTACCATATTCGAGGAGTATTAATATGGTAAAATTTGATAAATCTGCTGATTTCAATGATTCTCATATTTATATTACTGTTTGGTATGAAGAACAACATGTAGTGGGGCTTGTATTTGAAGGTTTAGAAGATAATCTTAAAAAATTACCAAAATGTATTAGTAATTTCTCTAAATTACGAAAATTATTTTTTATTTGCTGTGAAATCCCTCCCTTTCCATCTTCTTTTAAGAACCTTACTAATTTAGAAGAGCTTGAGTTTTCTTATTATCAAGATTCCTATGATTTTGATGATGGAACAATGGTATTTCCCAGCTTAGTATTTTCAGATGTCATTCAGGAGTTTATTAATTTAAGGAGAATTATTATTAGGGGATTGTTTAATGTATATTTTTCGCCGTCCTTTACAAATATTCCGAACTTGGAAGAATTACATCTTTCGGATTGTATTTGCACATCAAATCAATCTACTCATTTAAGAAATTCTAAATTTGATCCAAATAATATGGAAAGTTGGAAAACCTTAAGTTTTAGTGACTTCCCTGAGGATTTGGGAAAAATAACATCGTTGGAAAAACTTATACTAGATAATATAAATATTGAATACTTACCAAGCTCTCTTATCAGTCTTCCCAAGTTAAAGGATCTAGAATTACGAGGGAGCAGCTATATGGATCCTGACCCAAGCAATTATGAAAATAAAAGAATTAAAAATATCGAAATCATTTTTAAAATTATATCATTAGAAAAATTAATTCTTCATAATTGCAGAATGGAAACCATTCCAAACATAATTAGTAATTTGATAAATCTTAGAGAATTTATTATAACATACAATTGTATAAAAGTAATTCCCCCTGAAATAAAAAAATGCCAAAAAATTGTCAAGATAGATTTACGTTCTAATCCAATTAAAAAAAAAATTAACATGCTTAAAAGATCTCCAAAACCTCAAGCATATAAGAATCAGTAAGAATTATAAACAAATGATTCCAGAAGAATTATATTGAAAAAAAGGTATCAAAATTGAAGCAGATCAATTCTAATAACGATATGATTTCCCTATTTTCCGTGAAGGAAGGCGAAATGTTCCACGTGGAACGGATTCAGATTCCATTTTCTCACCATCTTTCAGAACTCTGTCAAGCTTCAAAGCAGCTAAAAAACAAGGCAATGTTCATTGGAAGGCAAATTTATTTTTTGCTTACAAGGCCTTCCTATCCCCTTGCTAAGAAATATCCCAATTTTGCTGAAAAATTGTTTGAATTCATGAAAAATCACTTAGAATTTGTCAAACAAGAAGAATTGAAAAAAAAATTATACTATGACATTGGACACGAAATATCTAGTGTATTACGAAAGAAATTAAATAATTTTTGGAGTTATGGCTTTTTATATGATTTTCTCAAGTTCAGCCCCGTATATTCTAATCTTGCTAATTATCATAGTCAATTGCCCCAGCAAACATTTAGAGGCGTGACAGCTTCATGGAAAGGTTATTTTAGAGCTTTAAAAGTATGGAGAGAGCTGCCTAGCCTATTTCCAGGAGGAAGAAGGCCAAATATTCCTAATTATAGAAGGAAATATAAAGAGGCACCTCTTATATTTCCCGGTCAACCATTTAAAATTAAAGGAGTGATTGCACATTATGAGAATACTATAAGAATGTCAATCATTGATCATAAAGGCAAGACGAAGACTTATAAAACTGGAGAATTAATTTTTCCTAAAAAAACAATGATTCCCCCAATTCGAACAAAAATTTCTCCAATTGACTTACTAGGAGTAAGAATAATCCCTAGAGGATCTTACTACATTGTTGAGATTATTTATGCAAAAAAAATAGTCCCTCATAATGATTTGGAAGAAGAAAAGGTGATTGCCATTGACATCGGGGTAAATAATTTAATAACCATTGCAAATAATTTTGGAGCACCCCCCGTCATCATTAAAGGAAATAAAATTAAATCCGACAATCAATTAATGAATAAACTCATTGCCCAACATCGGAGCATCCAAATGAAAGGAAAAAAAACAACTATAGAGAAAATGATTCCAGAAACAATGGAAA
>JAEOTJ010000043.1 GCA_016839905.1 Promethearchaeota archaeon
ATAATGTTTAAAGAATTTGAAAAAGTAATTTCTTATTTTGCAATATTGGAAAAGAAAGAACTAATAAAATATAATAATGATATCGAGTTAATATTTGTTGAGTTGCCAAAGTTTAATAAAAGTGAAGATGAATTAGAAACGATAACTGATAAATGGATCTATTTTATAAAGAATGCCGGGGAATTAGATTTTATACCTAAATCGTTTAAAGAACAAAACTTGTTAGAGGCGTTTGAAATAGCGAATACAGCTTCTTTAAGTGAAGAAGAACTGGAGATTCAGTTTAAAAGAAGAGATTTTATAATAATGAATAAAGGAGCGCTTGAAAAGTCAAGAAAAGAAGGAAGAAAAGAAAGAGAAATCGAAATAGCAAAAAATTTATTAACACAGGGCTTAGATATAAAAATGATTTCTAAAGCTACTGGCCTGGATGAAAATGTTGTTTCAAAATTGAAAGAACAACTTAATACACAATAGCTGTATTAATTAAGTGAATTGAATATCATCGAATGTTCCATCTTCGGAAGGATTTTTCACCAATGCAATTTATAAACGTGAAAATCCCTTTTGCTTTTAATAGAGTTTTTGGCTCAGAACAGTCAAAAGATATTTTGATTGATTTTTTAAACGCGATAATAGATTTTGAGGATAATTGCAAAATAACAGATCTGACAATTGTCGATCCAGATCAAATTCCATTTATTAAGGGAATGAAGGATAGTTATTTTAATGCCAGAACGATTTTATCAAATGGGGCAAGAGTAATCATAGAAATCCAGGTATTGAATTATGAGGGTATTGAAAAACAGTTTATTGAGAATGCGGCTAAATTATACTCAACTCAATTAAATAAATCTCAAAGTTATGAAAAAAAGGAGTCAATAATTGCCCTGACAATTATAGATTATATCATTTTCGAAAAATTTGAAAATGTAATTTCTTATTTCAAGATAGTTGAGAAGGAAGCAATAGTAGATTGTGATAATGACATTGAGTTAATTTTTGTTGAGCTGCCAAAATTCAATAAAAGCGAACAAGAATTAGAAACCATAACCGATAAATGGATCTATTTTGTTAAGAATGTGGGACAACTTGATTGTATCCCAAAGTCGTTCAAAGAACCAAACTTGTTAGAAGCGTTTGAAATAGCGAATGCTGCCTATTTAAGTGAAAAGGAACAGGAATTCCAGTTTAAACAGGAAGATTTTATTTATCTTTTAAAAGGTGCCTGGGAAAAGGCAAGAAAGGATGGTTTAGCGGCCGGTAGAGAAGATGTGTTGAAGAAAAGTAGAGAGAATGGATTACGAAAAATCAAAAAATATGCTTTTTAACCTTCTTATCACCATTGATCCATTTTATAGCTAATATCGTTCAAATTGTCCAAAATTATCTCCTTCCCGGGGGAAAATCTGATATCTTCAACTGAATTCTCAACCTGTATTTCAGAGATGTAACCCGGTAACAGCGCCTCATCTTCATCTGTGCCAATGATATATAGTGTTCCAAAACCTCCTTCACCCCAATGAACTACCGTGTTTTCTCTGAAAAAGACTTTATTCCCTCGACAGATAAAAAATTTAGCTGTGTCTCTCAGAAATTGTAAGTAATTGTCGATTAATCTTTGTTCATAGAAATTCAAATCTTTTTTTGTACTTTCCCAGCTCGCTGCTAAAGTTTCTACTTCCATGTTCTCCTCTTTCAATATTTTTTATAGAGTGTTTATTTATGAAAAGTGTTTAGAAAAATATACTAAAATCTTTTTAAGATGTCAAAGGAATTTTCTAATTGACTCTAAAATATTTTTTTCCTATTTTTAACCATTGGAATAAAATGAATTTTTATTGGTATGAATAACAGGGGCATGAAGGATCAAAATAAAAATAAGACCGATAAACAAGATCTAATACTGGTGGGTAAAGCCAGGAAGGGTAATAAAAGAGCATTCGAGAAGTTGGTGCTGAAATATCAACAGCGTATTTATTATTTGGTTCGAAAAATGGTCATGGATCATGACGATACCAATGATATTGTTCAGGATACGTTTGTGAAGGCTTATTCGAATTTACATCAATTTGATGAACAATTTTCTTTCTATCCCTGGCTGCATCGAATTGCGATCAATACAGCTTTGAATTTCCAAACAAAGAGAGCTCGAACAAAAGCGTCTTTCGTCAATCCAGATGATGATGAAGTCAAACAAGTTGCAAAGACGAATGCCAATCCGCTTGAACAAGTAATAGAGACTGAATTTAAAGAAAAAATCGGTGAAGCGCTGCATCAGTTACCTTTTAATCAACGAATGGTTTTTATATTAAGGACTTCAGAGGAGCTGAGCTATGAAGAAATTAGTAAGCAGCTCGATATTTCAATCGGGACCGTGATGTCACGGCTTTCACGTGC
>JAEOTJ010000502.1 GCA_016839905.1 Promethearchaeota archaeon
AGTAAATCTGGATTGGAATTACTAATCGGGATGAACCGGTTTTCATTTGGATTTTGGAGATAAATAATGGGATTTGTCCCATTTTCCAATGGTGCCCATACAGCACGGGAAACTCCATCATTTTCGGCATTAAGCCTCCCTGCAAAATTTTCCCAAATACCCTTCTCGTGATTATAATACATTACTTGAAATCTTAGACTCCAGTTCTTATCTTCAGCTCTATTCATTAATGAAATATTTAAATCCAAATTTAATTTCAATGAAGTACCTGACAAGTCCTGCATGGAAGAATCTCCGAAATCAATCGCTATAGGAGTAAGCAGTGGAATATTAATGTCATCAATGGCACTTTTACTAAACCTACTCTCCGCATAATAATTGTAATCTACATTCCCATAAGAGCCTAGAAAATCATTAGGATAATGCTTTCCATTATTAAATTGATTTTTTCCTTCAATATTTGGATCATCTAATGCAAAATAAGCTGTTGAATTATCAGGAGGATAAACGGTAAAATCAAGTTTTAGATCTTCTAATTCAAGATTGGTATATATCGATTCATTTTGCCTCCCAAAGATCGGAGTCAGGATTGAATTGTCAATTGAGAATCGAATTGTATTATTACTGAAGCAAGGATCATTAAAAAAATCAGAACCTCTTGAATCAAAACGTTGAAATTGTTTTGACAAGGAAGAATTAACAACAATATCTTTAGAATTATAAACCTCAATACCGGGATATAACCAAGATAATATCATATCATCAAAATATTCGGTAATAGGAGCATTTTTTCTTGTTGCCATAACATCTAAGTGAATAAAATCGACATAGTCTTTTTCGAGACGAAATGGTAAATTTGGATAATAATTATCATTAATATATAAATCAAATGATTTCTTTGAGCAATCAAAGACAACCTTTATTTTATACCATTGAGATATATATGATTGAAGAAATACAAATCCACTCTTACCCCAATATCCAAATTGATCTTCTTTAGGAGCAGTTGAGGGACTAGCCCCTCCAATGTCTACACCCGACCACTGCTCATAATATTGCTTAGTATCACATGGATACCACCAAAATTCAACGGTTCCTCTAATTGCTATCGGGAAATTTTCATTTGTCATATAGGCGATTACACTACCAGGATTATGCATCTCTAATACATTATCGCGGCCTTCATAGTCTATTCCTGCTCTTACATAATTTTGGCCAAATATAAAAATCCAATCATCTAAATTATTGAAATTCCAAGTAATATATTCTAAATCTTCATGAGTGCTAAATCCCTGTTCATAATAATTAAAGCTAGTTAAATCATCTTGATACATAGAATTCAAAGAAGGAATTAATTCAATATCATAAATATTCTTAGGATCCATCTCATCTTTAAATGAATATATTACATCTATATTTGAAGAGATTTGTTCAAATGTATTCTGGGGCGTCATTAAAAGATTTTTATCATCTAGATCACGAGAATTAGTGAGATTATTATTCTTGTAAGATGATATCAAATCCTTATATTCATTAAAGTCTTGGCTATTTTGGACTCTCTTATAAAAATGACTATTTATCGAATTTATTCTAATTCCTTGATCGTTATTGGAATAGTTAGTAAAGATAGAAAATGAAAGATCTGTGTTGATGTCAAATGGAAAGTCCAGAAGTAATGGCTCAGGGTTATATTTATAATTTATGTATGCATTCCATTTTTTAGAAATGCAATCATAATACAATGAAAGGATATTTTCATGTTTATGAACGCTAAGAGCTGGATTGGAATCTTCAATATTAATTCTTATCTGATCGTTTATTGAAAAGGTAATATTGCCGTCTTGTCCATCCTCAATCTTATTAAAATTAACTTCAATTCTATAAAGATCATGAGTATTAAAAGGATTTTTTAAAACCTTTATTTTGAAGATTTTAAAATATTCTTTATCATCTAAAGTACCAATAATCCTCATTTGGTCAAATGTGATGCCGTCATTAATATGTAATAAGACCTTTTGAATTTCATGATTGTTATTACCTGATAATATCACAGGTAAAACTTGTTCAATAGTCTGAGTTGTTGAATTTAATAATTCTAAATATATTGTATTACCTGTCTTTGCTTGGAATTCTAATTCAATTTTATCTCCTTGCTGAATATTAATTGAATTTTCATAGACAGAACTTGTTAAATTGAATGACTCTGAATCTTGATCAGTCTGAATTGCAATGAATCCATCACCCTGATAAAATTTAGGAATGAAATGTGTAATTAATGAATTCTTATTAGCCCAAATCCCGCCATTTATCGCAGATAATTTATAGAATCTTTCTTTTCCTAATTTAATTGTCGTATTTGAAGGATCTATAATGGTTTTTTCATATATTAATTGATTTATTCTTGGTTGATAATTCCAAGTCACTTCAGGTCCAATAAACCAATCACTTAGAGAATAAACGTTTAGTGTTGTAGGATATATACACCAAAGATTTTGATCCCCATTTTTAGGCAAAAAAGTTAATTCTGAGTCTTTAAAATATTCAAAAGCAAGATAATCCGTACTTAATTGAGTATCAATAAAAGTATCATATTGTTCTTCAAGAGCATTTATTGAAAGATAATCTAAACTAAAATTAAAAGAAGTATCCACCGCGTATGAAATATCTATACAATAGATTATAATTTCAGAGAAATCGGAACCTAATATTAAATCTTGGATATCCATCTCTGTTAAATAATATTTCTTGTATATTCTTATTAATTTACTTCCAACTCTTTTATCAATAGCAAACATTACATCAGCACCACTAGTCTTACCAGATAAGGATATTGTATATGTTTTTGAAAGGGACTGATTAAAAGTAAAACTTATATATAGAGAATAACCTGCTGAGGTATAATTTTTCATAGAATTATCTCCTTTAACATAGGTTGGACTCATATCTGAACTTGAACCTGATCCGTATTTGCCATATATTATATCATCTTCTTTTGCATAATTTTCCTGCCTAGTGGGATTATAAATTAACATATCATCAGAAGTGTAAAAACTCGTATCTGGAGCTCGGGAATGAATATAAGTGGAATCGTTTAAAAGAGATGTTATTGAAATTGGTTGATTAATTAAGCCTCCTACAGTCCAGTCTTTATTTTTAAAATCTTCTTGAAATATCTCAAAATCATTATTAATACTAATATTACTATTTCCGCCTAGCCCCAATCCTTCACTAGTTAAAAAAAAATTATCATTAATAGATCGGATTTTTGCATCAAAATTTTCATAGTTCAAATAATTGCTATCCACATTTACATAAGTATTAAATGTCCCTAGTGTCAGATAAGACTCCGAATGTGATTGAATATCTTCTTTTTGAGTGATTAATCTTATTTTAAATTTATAATCTTGGATATAATTCTGATAAAAATCTTCTACTGGTCGAATTGGAGTAAATTGACAAACTGGATTATATTTCTCATTTTTATATGCAGGGAATTCTAATTGGGAACTACTGAAAGTTTCAGGATTAATGATAATACTATTTAATTGATATTTATTAGAGTTTTTATCAGAATCAAAAAAGCTAAACCTATTATGTTTTTGCC
>JAEOTJ010000503.1 GCA_016839905.1 Promethearchaeota archaeon
ATTTTTAAATTTTACATGGTGTATATTTTCTTTTTTCTTTTATATTCTTGTATAAAATATTAAGACACATTAGAATATAAATGTTCTGGTAAAGGAAGACTTCCCATTTCATCAAATAGAGGGAACTCTCTCATTTAAAATCGAATTTTTATTATTTAATTGAAGAAGTAATTAATGAAAAAAAAAAAATTATTTTAATCTGAGCAAGAAAAAGGAATAGAAAAAATCTGAAAGCAAGATACTTAAAAGAAGATAAAAGTAGAATTGTTCATCTAATAACAGGATTGATTTAAATAATTTAGCGAAACATGAATTTAATTTTAATAAAAATGATCTTTTAAATGATTAATATCAATGATGAAAAATGAAAAAATCTCGTTCTTTAAATAAACAATACTTTTCAAGTATTGTTTTATACACGGATAAGCGCTTGAGAACCCCAAAAATCTCGATTACCAGTAAGCTTGCTTACAATCTCGTCGTTATCTGAATAAAAAAGCGTTCCGCACCCATAACATAGCGCAAGAGTCCTATTGTCTGAGCTCCAGCCTCATAGTAAGTCTCTTTCTCCACATATAGGGCATACTATCGATTCTCCGCAACAATCGCACAAGATATTATGAACGGGGTAATTTTCTCTTATTTTTCTTTTATCCGCAGCAGTTAATTTTACGGCGTTCTTCTTTTTTTGCAGTTCTTTAGGTATTTTCATATGATTATTTTCTTTTTAACTCATTTAAAGTTTTTTTTCTTACGTCTCATTCTATACAATATAATCCGTAATGAATAGAGGCATCCATAGATTAAATCCAATCAATATTGCTTCAATTAGAGCAGCTATCATATTTTTATACCATAAAGATGCGTTTTCGCCAACCCCTTTAGTGATTGCATACCAAATCCCCCATATTATTTATATGAAAGCAAGCAAGGAGACACATGAAAAGAGATAATAAATTGTGGCCTCATGAGGATATTTAGCCGCACCAAGATTTTGCATTCCATTGACATAGTCCGGATCTAAATAGCCGTGAAAATTAATAAATAGTGTCTAGCTTATTTATTTTAGAGTCCAAAATAATAATATTTGATTTTTTACTCGTTGGCAGTCTTTCTAAACTTTCTTATATAAATGTTTTTTTTCCAATACCTTGCTCTCCAATGATTCTAAAGATTTTAATATTTTCTTCAGAAGCTCTTGATTCTCTGCGATTGTGGTGGAGCAAATGGTTATCGTCGCCGAGCTTGGAAATGGGAGCTTCAATCCAAGCTGGTGGATCGGCATGGTCTCACCGTGAGAGTCTGCCATTATCCTCCTAGAGCCTCGAAGTATAACCCTATTGAACACCGGATGTTCAGTTTTATTAGCATCAATTGGGCAGGGGAGCCCTTAACCACTTACGACAAGGCATTATGTCTCATCAGCTCTACTAAAACTGAGAAGGGACTGACAATAGAAGCGAACCTCATTGATAAGGAATACAAGAAAGGGCTCAAAGTGAGTGATGAGCAGATAAAATCGCTGAACATTGAATATAAAAAGGTTTGTCCAAAATGGAATTACATTTTACGACCAAGACAATTCAGCCCTTGAAATATATCGAGTTTATCCAGAATAAAACCACGTCATTAAATTGAGAAAAATTTATATTACCTCTTTTGATATTAATTTCATATAATGGGGAAGTTATTTTCGAACAACCCCTAACTCATTGTTTAATAAATCAATTAATTCATCTTGTTCATTTTCAGAAAGTTCAGTAAAATCTTTTCCCCTAGCACTATAAAGATCTGGACTTTCGTTATCACTAAATAAATTCATAAGTAAAATTAGGCAATTCTTTATTTCCAGAGACTTTTTATCATCTTTTTTATTGAATTTATTCATCAAATTAACCATAGCTCGCCCGAACCATTCTTTTCCCTCAGGATTATTGAAAACCGGATGGTTATTATAAAAATCTAATATTTTATCAATACAAGTCATAAAACCTTTTTTTACCCCAAATCAATAATATATTTTTATACTAAAATAGAAAGAAAGTAACTTTTATATAAATATATTGATTTTGTAAATATTCAAATAATTTCTCTTATATTTCCTTCAATCTTATTATTATAAACTTGATCTGTCCATTCTGTTATTCTATTATGTATATATAGAGCGGTATTTCTCTAAAATTGTAGAAATTCGGTGGTTAAATCGTCAATCATAGATTTTCTTTTAACTCTAAATCCTAATAATAAAGATACAAAAGAAGTAATTTTTGTTGAAATTATGTTGCTATAAATATTTTTAACTGTAATGTATAAATTTC
>JAEOTJ010000504.1 GCA_016839905.1 Promethearchaeota archaeon
AGTGAAGGTAATATAGGAGTATTCTATTATAATCTTGAAATTGCCTATAAAGATGATTTTGATATTATTCGTTCTTATGAAAAGCTCTTATCAGTTGAGATCCAAAGTATTCCTGATATTGAAATAAATTCTATCGAGGTAACGGGAAGTGAAGAAGGTGAAAATTTTTGGCCATGGGATGAAAGGTTTCATTCAGAATATGGCTTTCCACTTAAAACTAGAGATGGAACGAAGAACGCTTTAACATTATCATTTGAGGTAAAGAATGACGCACATTTACCTCTACAAATTTCTTTATATGATCTTCATTTAGAGTTTTTAAGAATGGAACATGCATTTTTAGAAGATAATTTAGATCTTGGGGAGAAAGAAGTTCCTGCGAAAAGTTCTGAAACTTTTACACTTGAAGCAGATGTAGTAAAGACAGAATGGCTAAAATATAAAGGGGCTATCGATATTATTAATGATGTCGTTGATTGGGGGACTTTTATAGCTACCATAATAAAAGAAGGGGCGAAAGTAGAGAGTAAATTCTCAAGTATATTGGGAGCTATTGGTATAGGTGTAGATGTTATAGTAGAAGTTATCACATTTCTTTATTTTTCGCATTACTATGAAGAATATAAATACAAGGGTACGATTACCTATAACTGGGGGTCAGGACTAAACTCAAAGGATTTAGAATTTCCTGAAGATGGATCAATAATAATATCTATTACTCCCAAGCAGTTCTGGTTATATTTTTTTGCAGTTGTTTTAGAAATTGCTAGTACCATATTAACAATTTATGCGATGGTATTTTTTGCTACAGCAGCTGCCCAAGCTGCAACATGGTTTGGAATAATTATGGCAGTTTTTTACGCTTGTATTGGTGTTACCATGATAGTACTCGAGGCAGCTTGTGATTTAGGGAAATATAAATTTATACAAGAATCTAATAGCGACCCAATTGATACTAATTATTCTTATATTGCAGATAGATTAAAAAGAGATATCGCTACCAATAATTCAATAGGAGTAATGAGTTATAATATGGTTGATAATATTGTTGGAATAATGAATAATACAGATAATATTATAATTAATGAAGATCAATCTCAACAACATTTAATTGAAGGCAATTATGAAGAATATTCCAAATTATTAATGGAAAATAGTGAATTGCAATTGGAGAATTCGGAACATTTTCATGAATTGGGGACAAATTTAAATGGAATATTCTCTGAGATAGATCAAGAGATTAATAAGCTCAATATAACTCAAGAACATATAACTAATGCGACAGACACTATAAGAGAAAAAGGATTACCCCCTGAAGAAATAGACCTTTTACAAGATCTAGGATATACTCAAGAAGAAATAGATAATATGACACAAAGAGTTTTATTAATAGATAATATTGATATAATAACTAATTTCAGTAAATCTTTTAACAATTTATCATATTTATTCGATGTTCAAGGAGATATTTCTTTAGAATCTTCCGCAGAATGTTTAAATAGTTCAATTAAAGCAAAAATAGAATATCTTCAAGAGCCAATAATTATAGCTACTGAAGTTGAAAAGGAGAAGTTAGATAATCTAAAAAGTCAGATTGAATACACGGTCATCATTTCAAATTGGTTAGCGGCAAAAGAATTAGCGATAGAGTTATTAAATTATTCTAGATATATCATTATAAGGACCAATAATTTAAGTTATATTGAATATAGTGATTATGCCAATATTGTAATACTGAAAGCGCAATTGTATCTTTCTCTAGATATTAGGATACCTCTAGAAGAATATCAAATAACACCAGGTTTTACTGAAGATATAGCATTTACAGTTGCAAATAATATAAATGAGTCAATAACATGTGATATATTCTTAGATACACAATACCCAAATTGGTTTGTATACAATACTTCTGTCTCATTAGGACCCTACCAGACTAAAACATTAAGTTTAAATACTTATATTCCAAAAGATTATACAATTACTTCGGGGATATACACAGTAAATATTACTATTATTAGACGAGATAATTTAGACATTAAAGATATAGAACAATTTAATGTTTATGTTTTACCTTTTTATGATTACGATGTAATCGTTAAAAATATTTCAAATAGATCCGTACATCCTGGAGAATCAATAGAATATAGAATTGTTATAGGGAATATAGGCAATAGTAAAGCTAAATTTAATATCAATTACACCATTTTTGAAAAGTCCATTTACATTAATTTCCCTTCAAATTCATCCGTATTTATAGAGCCTGGAGGGGTATTAAATGAGACAGTTTCAGTTCTAGTAGCAAGCGATTGGATCGGTATATTCGAGGTATTTTATAATTTTAGCATAGATATTTATCTTGTTGAGGCAAATAAATTAAAGAGATTTAGAGAAAATTTCACTATATTATCCACTGTGGAATCCATATATCGAAAAATAAATGTACAAATTGAAGAATTAAAGGTTTATGTTGAAGATAATTTATTTTTCATACTTGCTTGGTGTGTCAGATATAAATTATCATTAGCACAAGAGCATTTAGAGAGAGCATATAATTTAACATTAGCAGGAAATGTGATATGGGGGCTATTTCATGATTTAATTGCCCAAGTTCTTATTGCTATTACCGAATTCGAGACAGAACTATTTAATATGATATGTTTAATTAGTGATGAAGACGCAGAATATATTATTTCTTCATTACACGATATTAGAGACAATATAGTAATTTTTATAGGGTATTCCGTTGGAACAGTGCAAAGCTACAAAATAGCTTTATTAGAAGTTGCTTTACTTGAGCTCATGGATGTTATCGAGGAAGAAATACATTGGTGGAATAGAAAATGTTTAAGAGATTTGATTATATTAGCAGCAGTACAACTTGAAGTGGCGATTTTTGAAATTTCGTTAGACATAGATACCAGTTGCACTTTAAGTTCAGCTCAATTAACTTTAGATCTCGCTAAGTGCGAAGTATTTTGCTTGTTAACCACAGGCAAAATTTCACAAGAATTTGCAGATATTTTACTTCTGAGAATCAATCAAGCTCAGACGGAAATAGAAGCTATAAAAAAACGAGAAGTTAAAATTAAATAGATTTATTCTAACTTATTTTTTTTAATATCTTCATATATTAGAATTAATTTTAAGAAAATGAAAAATGGAGTTAAGAAAAGTATTTAAATGCATTTTTTTTGGCGCCTTTTTGAGTTATGTAATGTTAATAATCATTTTTTTAGAGATAGGATATTTAATGCAAATTAATCATGATTTTTATTATATCATGACAGAGGATAGATTATTGATTACTTTAATCTTTCTTATTGTAGTAATCTTACCAATCTTAGTATTAATAACATTAGTACCACATCTAATCTTTGAAATTAAAGATAATGATAAAAGCTTAAAAGTAGAAAAGCAGGAAGAACCCTCGATCCCTACATCTTTTATAATATTTGGTAAATTGTTTTTTGGACCAATTTTAATGTTAGGTTTTATCATGATTATTTTTACATTAATTATTGAACCATTGAGCGTAAATATATCATTACTTTTCTTAGTACTTGCTATTTCAATTATATCCGTTTTCATCTATTGTGGCAAGGTACTTTATAATTATATCAAAACTTGAGATACAAGCCAGGAGAAGTAGTATAATGTCTAAATCTAATATATCCATCAGCGTGGTCCTTAATCCAGTTGAATTCTTCTAATGAAATACCAGCGCTAGTATCTACTAACGAGTATATCCCCTCCTTGGACTTTGAATCTTGCTTTTTACTTAATGAACTTTTTTTTGATTTAAAATGAATACCCCGCCCCCCCGCCCAACTTTTAGGGGAGGTGCATGTGAGTAATGATTTTTTTAGTTCATTTTTCCTTTTTTTATTCTTTTTCAATACCATGAAGAGCAATAAACATTAAAACTAAACCAAGAAAACTTAAACTTAAAAGAAGGGTGCTAGTTAATAAAAGAAGATCCCCGAGATTTTCAGAATGGGGGCTTAATCCCATTAGGGTGTTGATTATGATTAGAACCCCAAAAAAAAAAAAAACATGAAAGTTCCAAGAAAAAATAAAATAATCGTGGTTTTTTCTTTCATTAATTATTCATTTTAAAAAATTATTCCTGTTATGAAACGTAATGAAATTCAAATAAATAAATTCTTGGATATTTTTTTGATTTAAAATTCTATTTAACGGATTAAGCCTTTTCTAAGGAAATTTTATAAGGAGAAATGAAACTAAAATTTTCCATAGTGTTGCCAATAGTTAAATGATCTCAAATTTCAACTTTAAATAAACAAGCAGAATGAAACGA
>JAEOTJ010000505.1 GCA_016839905.1 Promethearchaeota archaeon
AGAAATCCATTTGTTTTTGAAATATATCATGAATTCTTCTTCATTTCTAAATTTTAATTGCCATTCTGGAAAATGCTTTATGTATTGATTCTTCACATCTTCTGAATGTAGAACAGAAAGAAATTTACCAATTTCTTTACCAATTTCTAATTTCTGTTTCTTATTGAAATTATTAATTATGAAAACTAAGGATCTGCCAGGTATCTTTCTATAAATTGAAAATGGCATAATATCCTTTTCATTAATAGATTGAATATGTGGAATTTGTACATCGACTAAATTGTGTAAGAAAGATAAGATATTTTCTTCTCTCCTCAACATTTCTAATCCCTTTGAGTTTCTAAATTCTCTATCAGAAACACGAAGAATATATTCTTGATCAATATCAAAAACATTGTATGTACCATGGTAGAAGAAATGGATATTTTCTTTCTCAATTCCAGGTAGGAATTCTTTTACATAAGGTAAAACTTCCTCAATAGTTACATCTGCAGGATTTTTTTCTTCGTAAAAACACATACTTTATGTAGCAATTAATCATATTTATTTTAATCGAAGAAAAAAAGAGATAGATGATATTATAAAAGAAAATCTGTAGTATTAACAAAAAAGGGGTTTAAAATTGTTAGAATTTTAAGAAAACTTGATGAACTATTGACACTTACCGTTGAAGAATATATTGTCTTGAGGAAAAAAGAGCGAAAGCAGTCAATTCAGCGAAAGCGCAAGTCGACTTTGAGGAGAAATAAAGCAATTATAACTAAGTAACATCCTTTATCCTGCACACTATTTCATTCAAATTTGATTGGATTTATCCTCCGAAATATTGATAAAATGTGTATTAATGAATGACATAGAGGGGTTAAATAATTTCTGAATTGTAGCACCCAATTACATAATGGACATACTTGAAAAAGAAATAGTTATTTGGCATTTACAAATCCTTCAGAAATTTACCTACATAAATAAAGGAATAGTAAAATGATATATTTCTAATATCTAATATTTATATATTTTTAAATTAATCATATTATTCTAAAACTTCAATTTCTTCCATATCTTCTTCTTACTTTTTTCTATTATTTTTCCTTTTTCAGATATATTATTTGAATTCATTAACTTGGATGAATTTTCTTCGGAATTATAAAAAAGAAAATTGTTCCCTTTCCGACTTCACTTTCAAACCAAATATCTCCTCCATGAAATTGGATTAATCGTTTTGTCAAAGCTAAACCAATTCCAGCTCCAGAAACATCTTTAACTATATCTTGCTCTACTCTCCCAAATTCTCTAAAAACTACATCATAATCTTCTTTTGCGATGCCTATCCCGGTATCTTTTACTTGAAATTCCCAATGATCGCCTCTCTCAATTCCTCGGAGCTTAATACTTCCAGTATTAGTAAATTTGATAGCATTTGAGAGAAGATTGTATATTATTTGTTTAAAACGTAAAGGATCGGCAGTTAAATGATCTTCATTCTTAATACCTTCAACGACATATTTTAAACCTTTTTTAGAAGAAAATGGTAATATTATTGAGTTTATTTCTTTCATTATTATATTCAATTTAAACTTCTTAATATTTAATGTAAACTTTCCTGCTTCAAGTTTAGAAAAATCTAAAATGGAATTTATTAATTTTAATAAATGATCTCCAGCAGAATTAATATCTTTTAAAAATTCTCTTTGCGTTTCTGCTAAAACTCCATAAGACTCCTATAGAAGCAATTCTGAAAAGCCAACAACCGCGTTTAATGGAGTTCTTAATTCGTGAGACATAGTTGCTAAAAATTTAGATTTAAATTCTAGAGATGTAAGTAATTGATCTAATAGGAATTGACGATTCTGCTCATCTTTTTTTCTCTTCGTGATATTTGAAAAAAAAGATTGGATTATGATATTATCAGCAATTTTTATTATATTTGATGTTATCTCTACATCAATAAATTCATTTTTCTTTGTTTTTACTAATGTTTCTATTTTATTAGATCTTGATAAATCATAGATATCAATTGTATAATGACTTTTCGCCAATTTTAAAGATTCTGGGCCAAATAAATCAAAAATGTTAAATCCTAAAATTTCATCATCTCTATATTTAAATAAAATTTTAGCTTGTTCATTTACTCTTAAGATTTTACCACTTTGATGAATTAATAAGATCGCCATGGGAGCATTTTCAATTAATGAATTCATTTCATGGAGAGTTTGCTCAGTTTTTCTTAATTCTTGTTCGGATTGTTTAAGAGTAGTAATATCTTGAATCAAAATATGGATTACTCTATCATCATCTAATTCTACTAATGAAAATCTTAAATTAAGCCAAATAGATTCTTTATTAGATTTCTTGGTCTTAATAATAATAGCGTCAGTGTTATCGTCATTAAGTAATGCTTTAAATGTTTCTACAAGTAAAGGCATGTACTGTGGATTGAACAAGGGAAAAATCTCATAATATTTGTCTATAATATCATCTTTCTTGAATCCTGTTATTTTTTATAAAATTTATCATAGAAATTTTAAGATTGATTTAAAAAAGATAAATCTCTTGAAAGTATTAAGAAGGGATATAATCTCTTTATATTCCAATGATCCTTTAGGTTGATATATATTTCTGTCGGGCTTATTTATAGATTAGCGAATTATTGCAAGTTAATTGCAATAATTGTTTTTTGTTGTGTATTGAGCGTGTATTTTAGTGGTGGGATTGGAAGGATAGAGAACATGTTACTAAAAAGTTAGACGATACCTGTAGTCGATTTCTATAATGAGTGTTTATTTCTTTTAATATAAATGCTACATTTCTCGTAATACTGATTACACCTATCGCAATTGGCAGCCTCGTCGCAATCTTTTGAATGAATACATTTAATATTACTTTTATCCAATTCTATCTTATCC
>JAEOTJ010000044.1 GCA_016839905.1 Promethearchaeota archaeon
GTGAGGATCTATTAAAAAAGACAACAGCAGAAATGTTAAATTATCGTGGAGATAAAATTACGATGATTTTTCAAGATCCTCTTAATTCATTGAATCCTGTGTTTACTGTTGGTAAGCAGATATCCGAAACATATTTATTACATAAACGGAAGGAGCTTTTAATTGAAGCCAAAAGATCAGATGATACGAGTATCTATAGCGTTGCACGTGAATGGGCTCAAGAGCTCTTAAGAGACTTGAATATTCCTTCTCCTGAGAATGTTATAGATCGTTATCCTCATGAATTGAGTGGAGGAATGAGGCAAAGAATTCAAATCGCTATGGGGATAGCATGTAGTCCGAGATTATTAATTGCAGATGAACCTACAACAGCTTTGGATGTCACAGTTCAAAATCAAATACTAAAGTTAATGAAAAATTTAAGGCAATCCTATAATACATCAATATTATTTATAACCCATGATCTTGGGATAATTTCCAAAATGTGTGATCGTGTAGCAGTAATGTATAGTGGCTCAATTGTAGAATATGGAACAACCAAATCACTCTTCACTAAACCATTTCATCCGTACACTAAAGGACTTTTATCTGCAATACCCCTTGAAGGAAGAGAAAACGAAGAGTTGGCTATAATACCTGGTATGGTTCCTAATTTAATTTATCCTCCCTCAGGTTGCCGCTTTCACCCGAGATGTCCAAACCGATTTGGACCTTGCGATTTATATTTTCCTGATAGTCTTGAAGTTGAACCTAATTATTATGTTGCCTGCCATTTATTTGATCCAAAATATAAAGAAGAGTTGATTAGATGATATTCCAAGGAGATTTTAATATAGTATTTTTGATGATATATTTACTATTTGAGTTAGCTTTTTTCGTTGTTTCTTTTATCGTTTCATTTTTTGCAATAAATATTGGCGCCCGTTCACAGATACTTAAAAACAAGAAGATGTTATATCTTATTTCATCAGTTATAGCAACGCTTGCAGGAAATATTTCTCCCATTGAACTCACCCTTGAACCTTTTGAATTCGTAATCTTACCTAGTATGATTGTAGCCATAATCGTATCAATAGCTGTTAGTCTAGTGTTAAAAATAATATATCTCAAGAGAATTCCTATGGGTGAACTTCGTGAACTAACAAAATTGGAACATGGGAAAACCTTGCTTCAGGTTAATGATTTAAAGGTACATTATCCATTAATTGGTGGTGTTTTAAAAAGACAAATAGGTGCGGTAAAGGCAGTTGATGGTGTAAATTTAACTGTAAATACGGGGGAAACCCTTGGTTTAGTAGGGGAAAGCGGATGTGGAAAATCAACATTGGCAAAAGCTATTCTTGGATTAGTTGAAATAGAGGAAGGGAATATTAAGTTTCGTGATATTAATATTGATGAGAAATATTCCAGCTATTTAAGGCAAAAAATTCAAATTGTATTCCAAGATCCGGATGCGTCTTTAAATCCTCGCTTAAAAGTAGTTGATATCATATCAGAACCTCTAATAAATATATTAGGTATTACTAAAAAATCAGAGCTTAGAAAGCATGTCTTAAAACTTTTAGAGGAGGTTTCCTTAAAACGGGAGCACCTAGACCGATACCCTCACGAATTTTCAGGAGGTCAGAAGCAAAGAATAGTAATAGCTAGAGCACTTGCATGTAATCCAGAACTTATTATTTTAGACGAGCCAACCTCAGCTCTGGATGTTTCCGTACAAGCCCAAATACTTAATCTCCTAAAAAATTTACAAAAAACTTATGGATATGGTTTTTTATTTATTACACACAATCTCTCCGTAGTTAATCATATTGCAGACCAAGTTGCTGTTATGTATCTTGGACGAATAGTTGAAATTGGAAGCAGAAAACAAATATTTGCACGACCAACCCATCCTTATACACAGGCATTGCTTTATTCTCGTATTAAAGTTGATCCTGATAGCCAAGACATCAAGTATGTTATTGAAGGTGAAGTTCCAAGTCCCATTAATCCTCCATCGGGATGTCATTTTAATCCACGATGCGTATCTGACGCTCGAACAAAAGAATGTGAATTTGACACCCCTCATAGAATGGAAGTTGGAGAAAATCATTATATATGGTGTATAAATCCTCCCAAAGATTTGTAAGTTATAGAAAAAAAATGAGTCCTAAAGCTCAAACAGAATATAGGATTTTTAAGCATGATCCGGCTCCCTTCTTTTTTTATATTGATGTACTTCCTCTAGATTTATCACAATATGATATTCCTCATCATATTGAATTATTAGCAAAACTTCAATTCAATCCAATAATGCCACTTCCACTGAGAGTTGATCGTGTATTTAATGGTGAATCCTCCATAATAATTAGACCAAATAATCCTGTTTCATTTTCAGTTGGTGAAAAAATGGCGGTAATCAATCCACTCCCTTTTATTCAGTCTGGGATTGAGAAATTACTCTATTTAACTGAAGTTAGGGCTTCGGGAGAATTTGCATTGTCGTTAACATCAAACAATGCTAAAAAATGGTGGAATTCTACGAGATTTCTCTATGGAAGATTGCGTACCTTAGAAGAAGATTTCGTTGCGTTCTTAAATGCCTATTTATTTATTATGATAAAAGCCAAATTTAACAACGAGGATTTAATTGGTGCAGCAATTAAATACTGTGAATTAATAAGGGATATTTGTAATAAAAGGATAAAGGAAAAGCATATACTAGTAGAAATTAAAGAAAAAGAGAGAATTGTAGATATGTATAAAATGAAAGATGGTAATGTTTATGGGAGTAGATTTAAAAAAGCAAGAAGAGAACTTCTATATCCTACATTTGTTGATATAGAGGTACTCAACCTTGAAGAAGTAGGATATTCTCATTTTAATTCGAAAAATATAAAACCTAAAGAAATGAAATATATACCACTACTAATGTACGACGATTTATTGGAGTGTATGCTTCAAAATCTTGAGATTTTAAAAGATTTTGAGGGTGAGATTATGGATCCATCATTTCTCATAGAAAACAATCTTATTAAATTAGTAGATAAGGAGCTTTCAAATTTAGAACGCTATACTTGGCTAAAAGAATTTGATGAAATCAATATAGATTCTATTATGGGTTCATTCCAACCTACTTTTCCTTATGATTTAAGATAAAATAAAAAATGGTAAAAAAAATCTGATTATTTATTTACGTGTCCTCTTACA
>JAEOTJ010000105.1 GCA_016839905.1 Promethearchaeota archaeon
ATTAAAATGTCCATTTATTATGTCTATATTTTAGAAACAACGACAAACAATGGAAAAAAGAGTTATTATACAGGATATACAAAAGATCTATATAGAAGATGGAAGGAACATCGCCAAGGTAATGGAGCAAAATATTGTCGGGGTAAAAAAAGCATAGAATTGAAATATTTTGAAACTTATACTGATAGAAAAGAAGCGATGAGAAGGGAATTGAAAATTAAGTCCTTTTCAAGGGAAAAAAAGAGAGAGTTAATTGAAAAAATAAATAATAGCTGATTCTATTCTTGATAAAAAATAATTTTCTGATTTGTTTAGTAGGATTACCAGCTTCGGGTAAAACTACATTTGCAAATAAGATAAAAACTATTATTGAGAAAGGTTTTAATAATTTTAAAGTAAAGATTATAGATCCTGATTTAATCAGAGAATCATTGAACCCTGACAAGTTTGACTATAAAATGGAACAAAAAGTAAGAAAAAAAAATCTTAAAGCAATTAAAAACGCATTAGAAGATGGATATATTGTTATTAGTGATGACTTGAATTATTACTCCAGCATGCGAAATGATTTAAAAAAGATTTCTGAAAATTTAGATAAGGATTTTTTCATAATTCACATCGCAACTCCTTTAGAAACTTGTATAAAATGGAATATAAAGAGAGGGTTGCCTATTTCAAATGAATTAATTCAAAATATTAATGAAAAATTTGATAATTTCGATCGATATAGCTGGGATATGCCAATTATTAAATTTGATTTCACAAACATAAAAGATCTAAATCAGGAGGCTGAAAATTTATTAGATCTCATTGATAATACTTTTGTTGATAAAGAAAAGAGTGCTATTAATGATTACAATAATTATGAATCTTCAAATATAGATAACGAGAATTTAGATAAATATACTAGAAAATATGTAGGGAATTTATTACAAAATCCAAATTTTCAATATTTAAAAAAGGAACTCCTTCAATATCGGAAAGTTTTCATTAAAAAATATTTAGCAAAATCTTTAGATAAATCAAAAATATTAAAGGAGTTTAAGGAATTTTTAGAAATAAAATTAGATATAAAAATCCGATTATAAAAATTAAACCAAAAGAAATTAAACCATAATTTATTTTATAAACTTGTATAATGATTATATTATTAATTCTATTAATAAAATCCCAGTAGATTTAACATGTCTCAAGAAATACCAAAAATAAAAGTTTATAAATTAATTGTCGAAAAATTAGATAAGAGTCGTAGTGGTCGTAGTTTATGTTATGTAGATCAAAAAATTATGGAGAAAATGGGTTTAGTTACTGGTGATATCATTTTAATAAAAGGTTTAAAAAAAGTATCTGCTATTGTAGTTGCAAGTATTGCTGATAAAGGAAAAAAAACAATTAGAATTGATGGACTCCAAAGACTTAACGCGGGAGCTACAATTGGAGAATATGTTACAATAGAATTGGTAGATGTCTTTCCTGCTGAAGAAATAGTGCTCACACCTACGAAACCTATAATTGATATAAAAAAACAATCAGAAAAAATAAAGGGAAAATTAATAGATAAACCTATCTTAATAAACAATATTATAGATGTTCCTGGAACTTATGTTCAAAAAAGTGAGCAAGGTCCCATGAATGAATTTATGAAAATGATGCCTCTCTTTAAAGGTGGGGCGGGGCGAGGGTTGCATTATGGTACTTTAAGATTAATCGTCGAAAATGTAAGACCTTCAAATAAAGTAGTACGAGTGACTCGTACAACCAGAATTAAAATAAGTAAAAGAATTGCTTTATTGAATGAAATGGGGGAGGTTATCACTTATGATGATGTTGGAGGTTTAAGTGATGAAATCCAAAAAATTCGAGAAATAATCGAATTACCATTAAAACATCCTGAGTTTTTTGAACGACTACGTATTACTCCTCCAAGAGGAGTTTTATTTTATGGACCATCCGGATGTGGGAAAACATTACTTGCTAAAGCTGTATCACAAGAAACAAATGCACATTTCGTTATAATAAATGGACCAGAAATAATGAGTAAATTTTATGGAGCAAGCGAAGAAAATTTAAGAGCTAAATTTGAAGAAGCTGAAAATAATGCCCCTTCGATAATTCTTATTGATGAGATCGATTCTATTGCTCCAAAAAGAGAGAACTTCACTGGAGAGGTAGAGAGACGTGTTGTTGCGCAGCTTCTTACATGTTTAGACGGATTACAAGGGAGGGGAGAAGTAATAGTCATAGCTGCTACAAATAGATTAAATGCTATCGATCCTGCTCTAAGAAGACCTGGAAGATTTGATAAGGAAATAGTTTTTAAAGTCCCTAATGTTAAAGGAAGGAAAGAAATATTTCAGATTCACACGAGAGGAATGCCTTTAAAAGATGATGTCGATCTTGACCTTTATGCTGAAATGACTCATGGTTTTGTAGGAGCAGATATTATGGCAATATGTAAAGAAGCGGCGATATATGCTATAAAAAAAGCACTCTCTAAAGTAAAAATGGATGAAAAAATACCAAATAAAGTTATTAGGAAATTAAAAGTAAAAAATAAAAATTTTCTAAAAGCGATTAAGCTAATTGATCCAAGCGCTTTAAGAGAACTTATGGTAGAAATACCTAATGTTACTTGGGATAATATTGGAGGTTTAGTAGATGTAAAAGAAGAACTAAAAGAAGCTGTAGAATGGCCATTGAAACATCCAAAACTATTTAAAAAAGCAGGGATACGCACGCTAAATGGAATTTTATTGGTTGGACCTCCTGGATGCGGAAAAACTTTATTAGCAAAAGCCGTCGCAACGGAAAGCAATTTTAATTTCATTACTTTAAGAGGGCCCGAGATCATTTCTAAATTTGTTGGAGAAAGTGAGAAAAATATTAGATATATTTTTAGAATAGCTCGACAAGTAAAACCCTCAATTATTTACTTTGATGAGATTGATGCATTAACTTCCAATAGGGGTAATGATAAAGGTTCTCATGGATATGACTCTATAGTAAATCAAATCTTAGCTGAAATGGACGGGATGCAAAATCGGAAAGGTGTTATTGTCATGGCAAGTACCAATCGGGATGATATAGTAGATCCTGCGTTTTTAAGGCCTGGAAGATTTGATCGTATTATAAATGTGAAAGCTCCTGAGTATAAAGATCGGCTTGAAATTTTAAAAATTCATTCAAAAAAGATGCCCTTAGAGGAAGATGTATCTCTAGAAGAAATTGCTCAAATTACTAAAAGCTTTAGCGGAGCAGATATAGAAAACTTATGTCGAGAGGCAGGCATGGAAGCATTGAGAGAAAAGAAGGAAAAATTAGATAAAGTAAGAAAAAAGCATTTTGATCAAGCTTTATTAATAATAGACCCAACTCCAATGAGAGATTTAGTAATAACTACTCCAAATCTTAAATGGGATGAAGTTGGAGGGTTAGAATCCATAAAAAAACAGTTAAAAGAAGCAATTGAGTGGCCATTAAAATATCCCGATTTATTTAAAAAAGCAGGAGTTCGGCCAGTAAAAGGAATTTTATTATATGGCCCCCCAGGATGTGGCAAAACTCTATTGGCAAAAGCAGTTGCTACTGAAAGTCAGTTTAATTTTATAACTGTAAAAGGACCTGAGATAATTTCTAAATACGTTGGAGATTCCGAAAAAAGAATAAGGGACATATTTAAAAAAGCTAGAAAATCAGCCCCAACAATTATATATTTTGATGATATTGATGCAATTTCAGTAGGAAGAGGTGATTCGATGGGAACTCAAGTTTATAACTCCGTAGTAAATCAAATCCTAACTGAAATGGATGGTATTGAAAGCCAAAAAGGTGTTGTTATTATTGCCAGTACAAACCGTCCAGATATAATGGATCCTTCATTTTTAAGAGCAGGAAGATTTGATAGCTTAATATATGTTGATGCCCCTGATTTTAAAGAAAGATTGAAGATTCTTAAAGTACATACTAGAGATATGCCCTTAGCCGACACAGTATCATTAAAACAATTTGCTTTAATTACAGAGGGATATAGTGGGGCAGATTTAGAAAATGTGTGTCGTGAAGCAGGAATGCATGCAATTAGGGAAAATATGGAAGATTTGACTTTAATTGAAAATAAACATTTTGAACAAGCATTAACTAAAATTAAATCTACATTATCTAAAGAAATGATAGATAGATATCATACCATAGAAAAAGAATTTGCTCAATCTCGACATATAAAAGAATCTAGGGCAGATTTATATCGATAAGAGAGAAAACTCCCCTTATATATTTTTAACTTTTTTATAAAATATTAAATTAATTATAATTTATTAACAAAATCCTCAATACGATTCAATGCTTCCTCTAATTTTGATAATTCTGTTGCATAGGACATTCTTAATTTATCATCAGAGAAAGAACCAAAAATATCTCCAGGAACTATGGCAACTCCTTTTTCTTTAATCATTCTTTTTGAAAATTCTTGACCGTTCATGTTATATTTTTTAACGGAAGGCATGATGTAAAAAGCCCCACGAGGTTTAACGACATCAAATCCAATCTCTTTTAATCTATTATAAATTAAAAGCCTTCTTTCGTTATATTTTTTCAATATCTCCTTGAAAAAGCTTGTATCCATTTTTAAAGCTTCAATAAATCCATATTGTGCGGCGTGATTAGTACCGGCAACAGTATAAGTTGTATAGGATTCCATTAAGTCAATAATTTCCTTATTAGCAACTACATAACCAAGTCTAATTCCAGTAGCTGAAAATAATTTTGACATTGCATTGATCGTAATTGTTCTCTCGAACATTTCATCCATTGAGGCTGGACTCGTATGCCATAAACCATCATAAATATAATTCTCATACACTTCATCACTAATCAAATATAGATCTTTCTCTAAAACACTTTCAACAATTTCTTCAAGTTCTTTTCTATTTAAAGCATATCCAGTAGGATTATTTGGGGAATTTAAAATAATTGCTTTGGTTTTATCTGATATTGCTTCTTTAATTTTTTTTATATCTGGACTAAAATCACTATTCCTTTCAATCTCAATAACTTTTACACCAAAAAATGCCGCTAAATAAAAATAACTCACGAAATTAGGTGAGGAGAGTATAATTTCATCACCAGGATTGAATATTGATGCATATGCAAGTGTTAATGCCCCTGAACCCCCATTACTAACAATCACGTTTTCATTAGGATTTACTTTTATCCTGTTAAATTTTTCAACCTTTTTACTAATTTGATTTAACAACTCTGGCGAGCCTTTCGTGGGAGCATACATCGTAATATTTTTTTTTAAAGCATCAATAATTCCTTTTACTGCTGGTTCGGGCGTTTTAAAATCAGGTTGACCAATACCAAGGCTTATGATATCTGATCTTCCAGCTGCCAAATTAAATAATTCCCTAATTATTGATTTTGGAGCTCGTGATACTCCATGAGATAATTCTTTCATAATTTATGCAATTATCTTATATATTAAAAAACTTAGTTTTTTATTATCTAAAAAAGAATAAGAGAATTAGATTAAAAAATATTTAAATTTAGATTACTTCGCCATAATTTCTTAAAATCTGATAGACCAAGTCTTGAAAAGCTTTCTCGACATTCAGGTTTTCCTTTGCGCTCGTTTCTATGTAATCGACCGCGCTCAATTCTTTTGCCATTCTCTCAGCTTGGTCGGTAGAGACTGATCTCTGATCCTCCAAGTCGCTCTTGTTTCCAATGAGAATGTATGCGCCTTCTTTTTTTACATATTTCTTGAAATCTTTTAACCACTTCTGCGGGATGCTCTCGAATGTGCTATTACGCGTCATATCGAAAACAAGTAACGCTCCTAAAGTTCCTTGAAAGTACATGCTCCGGATCACGTTATATTTCTCTTGACCCGCAAGATCCCACATGATAAGGCGACATTTTGCATTTATTTTTTCTATCGCCACATCCTTTCTAATTATGTTTGCACCTAATGTCGGTTTGTAATCCTCTTGGAATGTCTGTTCAACATATTTATTAATTAAGGACGTTTTACCAACAGCTGCATCTCCAAGGATAACTATTTTAAAGACATATTCTTTTACTTCGCTATCATTCTCTCCCATTGTTTCTCCTCAATCTCAATTATATTTAATATTTTTTAAAAATTTTTAGTTATTCCATAAATTTTTTTTTTTTAAATTTATTCCTTTACTTCTTTAATAGTCATTTCAATTTATTTTACTTGTAATTAATAATAGATATTAAGTTATATTTATTTATTCAAGTTTTCAATTTTTAATTTTAATATAAAATTATTATGATCGGAATCATTAACATCTTTACAATCAAAATGTGCAATAACAACTTGTTTTTCGGATTGCAGTGATTTCTGTAAAGAATTAATTAAAAAACCTACAAAAAAATCACAAGATATTCCAATTTGAGAACAAAAAACGCAATTTTCAACTTTTACAGTAAATAAATCTTCCGTTCTTTCTATAATCTCAACTTTCCAATCGGTTTGTATTAAATCATTCATTTCTGATATGATATCCTCAAAACTTTTTCCATAAGGAAAGAGGTAAAAAGAAAAATTCTTCCCTATTTCTTGAAGGAGATCATCACAACAAAATAATAAACAATTTTGAGCAGAGATGATTTTCATGAAAATAAAAAAATCAATAGTGTCATTTGGATTTAAATCAGTTTTATTTCTTAAATCTAATAATTCTGCTTCTCTCAAAATCGATTTTAACCCATCATAATCTAGAGTATCCTGATACGCTTGAAAAAGTGCCGTTATAACTTTATTTTTAACCTTACCTTTATATTCCCCAATCATTCCGTTTTACTTGAGTTATTCAACATTTAATTCTAATTTAGGATTTAATTAAAAATTAACTCCATAATTATTTAGGATTTTAGAAACTAACATTTCAAAAGCTTTATCAACATTTTCTCCATATTTTGCACTAGTTTCAAAAAAATCAATGGCATCTAATTTTTCTGCTAAAACCTTTCCATCTTCTTCTGATACTCTTTTTAAGTCTTGTAAATCTAATTTATTTCCAATTAGGATAAATTTACCTTCATTAAGAGAAAATTTCTTTAAATCTATGAACCATTTAGACTCAATATGATCAAGAGTCGAAGGTCTTGTAACATCATAAACAAGTAGCCCTCCAACACATCCAGAAAAGAAAGAACTTCGAGATATTTCATACTTTTCCTGCCCAGCTATATCCCATAGGACTAAAGTGGTATGAATGTTTTCCTTTTCTAAGAACATTTCTTTTATCATGATATTAACACCAATAGTGGGCCGATAATCGTTATTAAAGCTGTGCTGGATGTATTGCTCTATCAATGAGGTTTTTCCAACGGCAGGGTCTCCTAGTACGACCAATTTTAATACAAACTTTCTCTCCTCCTCAGACATATGAACCACTTATTAATTTTAATTCTAATAAAGATAAATTGAATTGAAGATCGTTCGTTCTGATAAATCCTTAACTAATTACTCGTAAATAAAAAATATTTAGAATAAATATTAGAAGTTTTAAAAATTTTACATAAGAACCATTATTTAAAGTTAGTTTTTTCAAAAAATTCATAATTATTTTATCTGTTTTAAGAGTTAAAAAGAAAAACTAAAGAAATTTTAATTTTCAAATGTTTCTGGTGATACTAAACCTTAGATGTGTATCAACCAGAACAATTTTGTATTAAATTAAGATTTTATCGGATATAGATTCATGATCTTATTCAATTTTGTTCATCTATAATACTTTTTTAAAAAAAGATATCTTTAGCAATCCCTTTAATTGACTCAAAAACCTCTAGATTCCCATCCCATTTTTCAAAGACTTTTGAATAAATCTCTTCAATTTTATTAATAAAATTATTTAATAAGATACGAAATGAAACCAAGTTTTCATCACATACAATCACTCCTATAATGAATTTTGAAGGTTCAATTAAAATTATTTTTCCTTTCTTTTCAATTACAGAGACGGCTTCTTTTCTGGTAGCCATTTCCAGCGTCAATTTTACAAGTGCCAATTCTCCGGATATTAATATATCATCAACTTCTACATCTTTCTCCCGAAAATTTTTTTTAAATATTGGAATTCCAGATTTATGCATGATGATAACACTTTCAATCTTATCTTGCCAAATATATTCCGAAAAAGTTGGTATTGAAATAAAGCATGAATATAATAAAATAACACCAATTATTTGAAAGATATCCCCCAGTAAGCGATAACCTAAGCCTAGTGTAGTTACGACTAATCGTGTAGTTAAATGATATCCGATGGCAACTGAGATTATTCCAATAATAATTTTAACAAAATTTAATTTAAAATGTCCAATCTTTCTTTTTACATGAAAATCTAAATAAATTTCTTTTAAATAAACTATAAAAAAAAGGAAAAAGATGATCCAAAATGAAGTTGATATGTATGCGGCGTAATCTATGGCAAAAAGGAAAAAAAATAGATAAATAGGAATTATAATCGAAAAAATTTTGGTAAATAAATATTTTTTAAGAAAAATCTTATAATTTTCCATTATATAAATGAAAAATAAAGCACATATGATTTGGATTAAAAATCCTAAATTTAAGCATATTAAGCTTAAAGATGGATCAGTTATATGATAGTCTGCCAAAATAATAAAAAACCACATTATGGAATAACCAAGAAATAACCAAATATAGGCTTTTTCTTGTAGAGATTTTAATACCTTTTTTTGAGTTTTGATCCTCACCCAAAATACGGCTGATAATTCTAAGAATAAAAAGAAAATTATTCCCTCAAGTATTAATAATGGTTCTTTTAATAGGCCACTTATGGGAGAAATGTTCAAAATCACTAATATAACCATTATCTTTTTTTATTATATTAATTTTTTTACGGTCTTATCAAAACTTGAAAATATTTTCTCTTCACTTCCAGTTATTGCATCTAAATTCAGTAAAATGTTTTTATAGTTTTCATTAAATTTATAATTAATGTTTTTTAAAAAATATTTAAAGCTGTTCATTTCTTTTTTAACAAACAGAGCATATGTTATAAATGAGAGAGGATCTTCCCCGTGCCTTAAAAATATTAACAGATCTCCTTGTTTTATTTTATAAATTTTTTCATCTTTCGTACTTGCTATAATTGACATTATCCTTTCAATACCACTTATCCCTTTTGTAAAGAAATGATCACTGTCCGTAATAGAATGCTGCTCCACTTTATCTGAGGCTCCAGTGAAATTATATGAATATATAATCTTTAGATGTAGCATATCTATGATAAAAAGACCTATTAAATTTTCTTTCCATTGAAATTCAAGAATAATAGGAAACCTAAATACACCTAAAAAAACGATACATAATGCTATACTCGACAATGGTGTAGCAATAATGAGAAAAAATGGTTCAGCTTGTTGAAGTAAAACAGACCTTGAGTATTCACCTCCAAAAAACATGGCCCCTACTATCAATAATTCTCCAATCATTATTAGAATTAATCTTTTTCTCACTTTTCTTTCTGAGAATTTTATCATTTTAATGTGAAAAATAAGCATACCTAAAGCACTTATAAATACAAGTATCATTATTAGATTTGATACATACGATCCCTTTTTAAAAAAAAAAATCGACACTAAAGGGATGATTGATATAGCACAACACAATTTCATTAGGTTTGGGTTAATTATTTCATGAAAATCCCTTGATGATATGAAATAAAGGAATAATAATATAGAAAGTACTAAAAAGCAATTAGTAATTTTAAAATACATCTCCCTTATAATAGGATTTTCAATATAAAACTTATTTATATTCCGAAATAAAATTCCGGTCATGGCTAAAACAAAAAACAACCCATTTGCTAAAAAAAATTTATTTAAATCCATTTTTTCATCTTTAAATTTATAGTATTGATAGAAAAAATACCCAGCTAATTGGTATCCAATAATGACAGCAATAAATATAGCGGGTAATTGAAAATCTCTTATTTCAAAAGACATTGAGATATAAATTTATATTTTTATAATAATAATAATTAATTTGATTAATTATTTAATAGCATAACTATTTAAAGATTGAGATTTTAAAAATGACTTTTAAGTAATACTAGGTTTTAGAATACCTGTATTACTAAAAATAAAGATTTTTATCTAAAATTAAAGATTTTTTGTGAATTTTAAAGCTTTAATAGAGGTAAGTTGAATTGTGGCTCATTAGTTCTGACTAATTTTTGACCAATTTCGTATATATATACTTCAGCTGTGATAGAGATTATGCTAGGTTGGCTTAAATGACCTCCCATGATAGAATAGTCCTCTTTTCCAATAGTCACATGGAGATGAATTACTGGCTCATCGTCTTTCCAAGCTACATTTCCCATGCAGGAAATTAATTCTACAGGGGTATCTAAAGTTGTAAAATTATATTTACTTGTCTTCATTTGGAAATATCCGATCGTGGTTTTTTTCAAGGCTCCAATTACATTAATTAAACCCGCCTTAATCTCATATTTCTTTACCATTTCGGTAATTGCATCAATTAAATCTTCGTCTGGCATTATTCTACCTATAACTACACGCTCTACCTTTGTTTCAATGCTCTTCATTATGGTACTCTCTTAAGTTCTTTTTTTCATTATCCTTTATGTTTAGCTTTTCTCAATTTTAACAAATGAGATCTTATTATTTTTTGATCAATTTCATATATATATACTTCAGCCGTGATAGAAATTATGCTAGGTTGGCTTAAATGACCTCCCATAATAGAATAGTCCTCTTTTCCAATAGTTACGTGAAGATGAATTACTGGTTCATCGCCGTTCCAAGCTAGATTCCCCATACACGAAATTAATTCCACAGGTTCAACCAACGTTGTTAATTCATGTTTTCTTGAATTCAAGTTGAAATACCCCATAGTAGTTTTTTTTAAAGCTCCTATTACATTAATTAAACCCGCTTTAATCTCATACTTCTTTACCATTTCGGTAATTGCATCAAATAAATCTTCATCCGGCATTATTCTACCTATAAAGACACGCTCCATATTTGTTTCGATGCTCCTCATCATAACTCTCTCTTAATATATTTTCATTTAATAAATTTAAGAATGAATAATTGTTATTATTAAATAAAGAATAGTTTTTAAGACAAATGTGACTTTTAATGCCTGAGAAAGTTGAGATATCTGGTGTAGAATTAATACTCTCTGAGCCAGCAGAGGTAGATCTTGATTGGGTCGGCAATGAGGATTTAATCAATGAATTAAAAGCGGCTTGGTTGGTTGTAGATAAAGATGATCTCCCACTTTGTCCCAGAATATTAGGTAAGCCAGGAGTTGGTAAGACAACCTTAGCTTATGCCGCGGGAAAAAGACTAAAAAAAGATGTATATATCTTCCAGTGTACAATGGATACTCGCCCTGAAGACTTATTAATTAGCCCTGTTATAGCATCTGACAACAAAATTGCATATGTAGCAAGTTCTTTAGTTTCTGCGATGATTAAAGGAGGAGTGTGTCTATTAGACGAGGGAAATCGAATGAGTGAGAAGAGTTGGGCTTCTCTGGCTGCGCTAATGGATAAGAGAAGATATGTAGAAAGTATTATAGCAGGTATTAGAATTTTCGCACATCCAGAATTTCGTATTTGCGTCACTATGAACGCTGATTCTAGCACATTTGAGGTACCTGAATATATTCAGAGCAGGTTGCAACCAAAGATTTTCGTAGAATTCCCAAATCGAGCCGATGAGTTGAAGATATTAAAATATAATTTACCCTTTTCTTCTGATGGAATTTTGGAATATTGTGTTGATTTCTTGCAAAATAGCCACGGACATGATGAACCATATACAGTAAGAGAAGGTATTAATATAGTCCGATATTTCATGAAAACTAGGGAACTGAGTGGAAAGAATAAAAATACTTTGAATAAAAAAGAGTTTAAGCAAGCAATGATATCAATCCTAGAAGAAGGAGCAACACGATATTGTTCAGATGAATATGAAAGATTTCTAAAGGAACAAAAAGAATCCTTTAATCATGATTTTCTTCCATTCTCGGATAAACATTATGAGGATTATTAGTCAAACAATTAGAAATTAAATATATTTAAAGTTAAGATACAGATGGACAAAACACCATATATCAAATATAAAAACATCTACGTAATTCCAACGTTTCATTCTCGAATTGATTTTGCCAGATTAGCTCGTAAAGCCTTCTTTAAAGTTTTTCCTGATTTAATCGCAATAGAATTACCAAATAATGTTAAAAAAGAAGTAATCACCGGTATAGAAAGATTACCTTTCTTATCATTAATAGCATATACAGATTCTTTAAATCCAACTAATCTGAATTTTATACCAATTGACCCCGGTGACTCCATAATAGAAGCCATACGAATTGGCCTTGAAAATAACATACCAATCGAGTTTATTGACCTTTCTATGAAAGATTATGTACCTCCAATAATAAAACTTCCAGATGATTATTCTATTAATAAAATCGGATTACAATTATTTTATGATAAAATTATAGAATATTCTGATAAAGAAAAGAAAGCCATAAGAGATGAATTAAGTGATAAAATAAGTTTAGAAGAATTTTTTATGGCTCAAGAAGAGGAAGAAGAGGAGGAGGAATATGATAATATTGCTAAAGATATCTTACGAGAAAAATACATGGCAAGTAAGCTCCAGAAAATGATGCCTTTATACCATCGAATATTACTAATAGTAGGAATGGCTCATTGGCAGAATATTAAATTTTACTTAGAACATCCTGATAAGATACAGGATGTAGAATCCGATTTAGTTCCCTTTAAATACGTTCAAATTTATAATATAAAAAGTTCAGATGCGAGATTTTTATTAAAAGAATTACCATATCATTCCTATAGATGGATAAAATTTAGGAAAAAATATTCAAAAGAAGTTTTAGAAAACATGGAAGACCCCAATGAACTCTATACCATTTTAGATTCCTATAATAAATTGGATCATGTTAAAAAGGTTTTTCTAAAAGCCAAATATGAATATGAAGAAGAATTTAAGGAATTTGTAGATCTTCATAAATTACACTCCCTTTTTCAATATGGCAGGAATTTAGCGCTTACTGAAAAAAGATTATTGCCTGGTCTTTATCATTTAATCGTATCTTCTAAAAATATTGTAGATGATGATTATGCTAGGAAAGTAATGGAAATAGCTACAAAATATCCTCATGATGATGAAAGTGAGCAATACAAAACGATGAAACTAAGCACGGAAGGAGGGAATACTCCTGATGGGCGCTATGTAAGATTAAGGCGGCACCATCCTTATAAATATGGAAAAGAACGAGATATTCCTTTAAAAGACATGCCTGAAGAAGAATATCCTGGACAATGGAGCGATAATTGGGAAGAAGGAAAATTAAATACCGTTTCTTATCCTCCTGAAGATATCATTGAAGAAGATTATTTTTCCTTTATCCGAGAAAAAGCCAAGAAGAATTTAAAAAATCAGAGAATCAAGATAGAGGAATTTAAATCTTCTCTTCTCGATGGAATTGCTATTCGGGAAACAATTCGAAATTGGGCTTTCAAAAAGAAAATTTATGTTCGAAATGAACAGCAAATACAGGGTAAAATTGACACGTTAATAGTCATATTTGATAAAGATGATGGAATTGAAGAAAAATATCCTTTTAACTTAACTTGGTGGGCAGAACATGAAAAAGAGAGCGATATGGCGTTCTATGCTACAAATCCTGGAGACTATTTGATAGGTCCGGGGATTTCCCATGTGGAAATCGGTGGACTGTTATCCATTTTTCCACCACCTAAAATAAAGGAAATATTCAGGTCCTACATGGATTATGAATATCGGGATGTAAAGGATAAAAGTGAGCGACTTTTAAAGGCCGCTATTATTTACTCTAAACAAAAGTATATAGCTTATGTCGCTGAGAAACCTCCAAGAAAATACTTTTATTCACTTGCGGGCATTAAAAATCGAGAGCTAGTTTATATATCAATAGACCATTTTAATAAGGAATCACTTAAAACTATTAAACACGTCCATATACTCGCTGGAAAAGATAAGAGAGGAATTGCTCACAATTACATTTTTCTAGACCGTCATTAAATCAATTATTCAGTTCACAAGATGTGACTTTTGATTTTAATCTTAAAAAAAATACCTTTGAAAAGAAGAAGAATTGTTGTTATATAGATTTCAAGTATGATTCTATTTCTTTCTGAATTACTTCAGGCTTTTTTGCTTCCTGATCTTTTATAATATTGCCTTGCTCTATACGTTGGCGATGTATAGTGTTCATTGCACAGAAGGGCACTTCAAGAACGTGACCTGGATTATCCGGATCCATTACTCCATAATGCACGAGGCATTGTTTTACCCTTTCTAAATCAAAATTATAGGCATCTTGGAAATGCATTGCACTAATAAGCAAGTTCCTTGTTTGAAAGAAATTCCCCGCAGTTAACAAACTTGGGGCTGCTATTAATTTCATAAATGATTGATATGTCTTGCTCGTGAATGCTCTGGAAGGATCTTTTATGTATTTAACCATACCTGCAAAATAGTAAGCTTTCATCATTTGTCTATAACCTAAACTTGTCATGTCATCTATGAATGTACCAATTGTATTGGCAACACTGCCATAATCCGCTAAATTAATACCTTTTAATAGACTTGTAGGTTTTGGAACTTGCTTATCAACGACCATATCATATACTTTATTTGTCCATCTCATCAATCCTTCAACATCAAAAAAGTCTTCGATTGACTCCCAACCACCATTTTTATTCACTATTAGGATTGTTGCAAATCCACAATCTTGGTGAGATATGGCTGCCCAGCCATCCACATCATCAAACCAAGCAAGCAGTTTTGTTAATTTTGCTGGGGTTGCTAGAGGATAAAAATGATTAACTGCGTTATTAGTCGCTTTATTTATATCAATTTTTAAATCTGAAGTAGTATATCTCAAATCCATTAATTCTTCATAATTTATACGACCACATAAGGCAATAGGCTGAAACATTATACCTGTGAGAATATCTATATTTTCTCTAGCAAATTCTAAGATTGGACCAACTTGATTATCATTTACTCCCTTAGCAATCACAGGAACCAGCATTATCCCTTTTTGTCCAACTTCACGGAAATTTTCAAGAGCTTTTTTTTTTAAAGGCCATAAATTAACTCCCCTTATTTTTTTCCATGCTTCTGGATCATCGGCAGCATCAAACTGTAAATAAATTGCATCGCATCCAGCTTCCTTTATTTCCCTACAATATTCCACTGATTTAGCCATTCTTATTCCATTTGTAGTAACCATTACTTCTATGAACCCTAATTCTTTTCCCTTACGTATGATGTCAGGTAAATCATTCCGCATCGTAGGTTCTCCTCCTGCAAATTGTAACATCACTGCAGGATATGGTTTCATTGATCTAAAATGCTCCATTATTTGTACTATTTCGTCAAAAGTTGGTTCTACAACATAGCCTTTTGCAGAAGCATTTGCGAAACAAATTGGACAAGTTAAATTGCACCTATTAGTTACATCAATTAAGCATATACAAGGAGCGCTTTCATGATTTTCACAGATCCCACAATCATAAGGGCAACCCTTTTTTATCTCTTTAATTCCCGAGGATACTTCGCAAGGTTTAGTTGAATTATTTATAGTCGAACCGATATCATCCGTATATTTATTTTGCCATTTATATTCTTCAGGATCAACTGAAATTTTATCTTTAAATTCGCCATGATCCTTGCAATTCTTTCGCATCATTACCCAATCTAATTCAGGATCAACAAAAATTTCTGCAGATATGGTTTGCAAACATTCTGGACATATACTTGTAGTCTTTCGAATAACTTCTTCAGTCATATGTTATTTTCTCGTGAAAAATAGTTATGAAATTTAATTTAATTAGATTATTATTTAATCAAATAAATATTCCTCAAATAAAAATATAATATTACGGCTAATATTATTAGCAGTATTATTAAAAAAGATATGAATTATTATTAAAATCAAGTTCCAATATAATTTAATGCAATGAATGCTCTTAAGAAATCAAATTACTAGTCTTAATAATTTATATGTAAATATTGAATCATTTGTTATGCATTTTTTTATATTTTTTATAATTTTTTAGATAAAATTTATATATTAATATTCTTATTTTAATTCTTATAGGATTTAAGGATTTTTTTTATAATAAAGGTTAATAATAGCCAGAGAAAAAATTATTATGAGTAAAATAGAAGAAGCTAAGAAATGCTTAATCGAACTTGAAGGAAAAGTAAGTGATATAATAGGAAGTGCCGTAATAAGAACTAATGGCTTGGTAATTGCATCTGCATTACCTAGTGAAGCAAATGAAAGGATGATTGCTGCAATGTCAGCCGCTCTTTTAGGTACTTCCAAGAGATCTGCCGAAGCCCTTTTTAATGGAGATTTTAAAAGTCTTAACCTTGAACTTGATAAAGGTAATATGTTTCTCATGGGTGCAGGTCGAGTTATACTTGTAGGGATAACAAAAAAAGAACCTAATATAGGACTAATTACCTTAGAAATGGAAGATGCCAGTATTAAAATAAGTGAAATGTTCAAGATGGAGGAGTGAAATAAAAAAATGAGCGAAGAAATGGGTGGATTGAAATTCGTGGCCTCGATGTTCAGAATGGCGATCCAAGAAATAAATAACATTATGGGGCAAGAGTCTTTACAAACTATTTTCCGTTTAATGGGTGAACGTGTTGGAGAATCCATTGCTAAAAGGATTAATGCAACCACACCAGAAGATTTTGCCGAAAAAATTAAGACTGATGTATTGGAACCTGCGTTAGGTAAAGGCGGTGCTGAAATAACTCTAAATGGAGATGAAATCTCTGTTATTCTTAAAAAATGTCCGTTCGAAGCTGCGGGAATTGAAATAAAAACACGATTCTACTGCACATATACCGAAGGTTTAGTAGAAACTGTCTCTAAAAATTCCTTAGGAAACGTGGAAATAGTGAGCGAAAAACTTCGAGCGGTGGACAACTGTGACTGTTCTTTCAAGATTAAACTAAAACCATAAATAGATTTAAATCTTTTCTAATAGATGAAATAGCTATTAGCGAAACGATTTTGTTTTACTTTTTTTTTTTAAAATGACAATTATATTAAATTTAGACATTAGATAATAAATAAAAACAGATGCTAAAAACTCGTTAAATATTACCGAATTTTCAAGCTTAAAACTGCGTTCAATAGATAATTGTAATTGTTAATTTAAAATAACTATATATATTTTTAATATATTTTTAATTCTCTTTATTAATATTTTTTTTTAAGATTTGTTTAAAAATATTAAATAATAATGATTCTAACGGTTTTAATTTTAAAACGAACTGGTGAAAACATTTGTACCAAAACTTTTGGGGACGCAGAATGGAATGAAACTTTAACTAGTGGATTTATTTCGGCTGCTTTTAATTTTACACAAAAAACTTTTGGTACTGAGATTCAGGATATAGAATTAGGACCCTATCGAATTTTATTTGAACTAACTGAAGATATAATTTTGGTTGCTTTTTTTGAAAAAACAGATAGTATCATTAATATTCGAGAAAAATTAATTGAATTGAAAGATATCATTTACTCCAAATATGAAGAAGCATTAAAAATACAATTATGTGATTTGGAGAAATTTGAAGGTTTGGAAGAAATTATCGATGGACTTATGAAAGAAGCATCAAATATTAATATTAGTGAAGCTCTTAGAGAACAATACAAAGATATGTTAGACAGCTTTCGATCAAATGCTGAAATTTTAGAGTGTGATTTAATTACAAGCTCAGGCGTTCCTTTAACGAAAGATTGGAATAAAAATTTTTTAGATCTTTGTTTAAGAATGATTGATACTTTTTGGAAATCTAAACGCTATGTTTTAGATCAGATTATTCTCTCTTATGAACAGAGATATCTGATTTTACATAAGATTGATGATAATTTTATTCTTTCTGCATTAATAAGAAGTAATACCCCAATAGGATTAGCTACTTTCTTAGTAGAGGAAACCTCTAATATAATTGCGAAAATGGGATAAAAAACAAAAAAAAACAAAAATAAGGAAGATTTAGATGGGAGTATTCTCAAAATTTTTTAGTAAGAAATCAAAGGAAACAATCCAAGAGATAGAATTAGATTTATTAAAATTAAAGAAGAAAACCAATGCCGAAATGATTGCAATTTTTGGAATTAGCGGGAGATTGAAAGGGTTACCCTTAATTTATGCTTCTGATGATGACACTGATTTAAAGAAATTTACTGCTAGATTGTATGAATTATTGGCTCCCATAGCCTTTCTCTCAGACAATAAGACTTTCCGAGATTTTGTCATAAATTATGAAGATTCAATTCTCTTTTATAAAGAAATTCTAACAAATATTGGATATTTTGCAATAATTCGAGATAAAGATGGTGTATTGCCCCTTAAACAATGGGTCAATAAAAACGAAACGGTATTAAAAGACTTACTTCATAATTAAACTCAGTCAGATAAAATTATCTTGATATTATTTAATTTTTTGATCTTTTTTTAACGAAAATTACTTAAAACTATTTAATTTAAAAGGATGACTCCTGCCAACAGACCTAATAAAAAGGTCAAAAAATAAAATAGGGGGAGGAGGGCGAAATCAGAGTGTAAAAATTTACACTAACCAAAAGACAAAAATCCAGGGTGTGGCAGGAGTCATTATTTTTAATTTGTTTTTTTTTTACTTTTTTTTCCATTTATTTGAATAATTAGTCAATTTATTAAACCATTTTAAAAATTTAAGTTTTCTTATGTTTCAAAAATACTTTAATTTCTTTTATATCTTACAGAAATTCTTTTATTTATACTTATACTTTTTAGTTGAAATATTAGGGAGTAAAAAAAAATATGAATCATATTAAATTAATTTTAATATAATGTTTTTAATCATTATTTCCTACAATACATAAACAATAATAATGGAATATTACCATGCCGAGTGAAAGTAAAGAAAAAACAGTCGGGAGACAGGAGCCAGATTTCAATTTTGATGCAGTAACTATCATATTTATGATAATTGGATTTATAACATCTTGGATTAATATGTTAATCATTTTAAATACAATGGAAGTTTGGGCATATTTATCAATTATCTTTACAACATCTATTCCGTGTATTTTAATAGGATTAAGAAATAGATATTGGGGCTATGGATACATATTTACCTTTGCCATTGCGGGAATCCCTTTTATAGGCATTGATTTATTCATCGGTGGTTATACTTTAGCAACAACTATTTTCATTTTCATTATTATATGGCTAGTTTTTTGGAAAACATGGCGTGCTCTTAGTTCAATAAATAGACAAGAATAATAAATATTATAACTCTTGAATGCCTAATTTTTGTTTTAAGTGTTTTAGTCTTAGATATCCAATAGTTTTTTTCTTTACTATACCTATAACTTTTGTGTTATCATCAACAACACAAAATCTTTCACCTTGAACTTTTTCCATCTCTTCCCATGCTTCTTCTATGTCAAGATCTTGATTAATGATAATTAATGGTATCATTATTTCTCTTGCTTTTTTAGGAATAGGATTTTCACCGGTTGTTAATAATCTAAAAAGCATTTTATCATCAATAAGACCAATAAATTTCCCCTTTTCGTTTTTTATAAGTACAGATCCAATATCATAGTCAACCATAGTTTGTGCTATGGTAGGAACCTCATCATCACTCTTGCAAAATATAATATTTTTTCGAGCTATACTTAATATATTTACCATAAAAAAATCAGTAATATGATTAAAATAAATTTATGATTAAATAGTAGGAATATCTTCAATTGAAACATTTATTATATTCACAATAGACATGAACTTTTCTTTAATAGATTCTGTTGATGAATCAATTAAACTCATATTATCTCCAATTAAGTAAGTTTCATAAAAACAATTCTCCATCTCATAGCATACACCCGTGGTATGCAATATCTCTTTATTTAAATTCAATTTTTTTAAAATATCTGCTATGCCTTGTACTAAATCATTTGAGAATTCTTTGAGTTTTATGAGTATTTTCTTAATATTATTAGTTTTTGTAGGAAAACAACTTATTTTTATTCCATCTTCTCTTGAAATAAAAATAAATAAATAATATGCAGTATCAACGAGTTCATTTATTACTTCTTTTGGAAATATAGGATTACTCTTTAGATCATCATTAGAAAGGATTAAACCTACTGAAATTTTATTTTTTTGGCTTTCTTCAGTGTTTTCAATTACCATACCAATCAAAACTTTTTATTCATTAATTTTTTATTGATTAAGTAAAATATATTCTTTTTTTTTAATTTTATTTTATCCTTTTTTTTATTAAAAGTCTGACGAAAAATATGCATGTAATATTTATATTTTTTAATTAAAAATTAACTTAATTAATTAAAGAAAGTATATCAAGGATTTTAATTAAAAAATAAAGGAAATTTTATGACTCTAAAATGGAATAATGGCCCTTTAGATAAAACTTGTGGATTTAATTTGGAAAAATTAAGTCAGAAAGAGAGCAGGTTTCATTCCATATATCTTATCGATAGTTTATCAGGTGCCGTTCTTGTCAGCAATAAATATTCAGATAATTTAAGTGAAACTAATGAAGATTTAATAAGTGGCTTTTTAAATGCAATAAACATGTTTATTAGGGAGATTAGAAAGGAGAAAGAAGAAATACAAGAAATTAATTTTAATGATTCAAGAATTTTATATGAAAGAAAAGAGCGACTTGTGGTTATAGGTATATCAAAAAAAACAAATTTACAAATTGAAAGACATTTTTTACATGAAATCCTAAATGATTTTTATTATAGGTTTAAAAATCAAATAAATATTTTCAAAGGTCTTATTCCTCCGAAAATGCTGGATTATAAGAAAAATTTAAGAGATTTAAGTTATAACTCGCTTTTTAATTATAAATTAAAATTATAATTATTTAGGGAGCTTTTGGGAAAATCAAGATTAGTAAAACCATAATAATTAATAACAAAGGTCTTTCCTCCATAAGTTTTTAAAAATTTTCTTTTTAGAAAAGAATATGGATTAATAAACTAGAAAATCTCATTAGTATCTATTTTTAAATATACAACTTTTTTAAAAAATTATTATGAAATAAGCATTCCCAAATTCTCTAGCAGATGATGGGATACAGGGTTTGGTG
>JAEOTJ010000506.1 GCA_016839905.1 Promethearchaeota archaeon
CTTCATCACCTTTATATTCGTCATTGTTCGGATTCAATTGGTCAGAGCGGTTGTCTAGTGAAGCTTGGTGTGCTGAATTATTTGGATTCATACTATTGGATCTATCATCATTTCTTTTACCCATTTTCTTTATCACCTCCTTTTTTTTTTAATTATTTATTAAAACTTAGCTTACCAAGCACATTTCTACCTCTTATCTCAAATGAATTTTTGTTAAAAATTAGAAAGCTCAAATTTATATAGGATTTTAAAATGTTTCTTGGAGAAAGTGAAAAAAAACGGGCATGAGAATTGAGATCAGACCTAAATTTAAATTTTTCTCGGGTCTTGTGGTTTATAATATCACTTTTATTCAAGATATTCTTCCTCCGAGCAGTTTCAACTGAAAATTAATCCAGTTCGGACACAGGAAGTGAATCCGCTAGGAAAAACTCGTTTTAATATTATTAATATAATATCTAATATATATAAATGGTATGATTTTAGAAATTTTCCTAATAAAATGCCTATAAATCCAAAGAAAAAATATACTTGTCCTGAATGTGGTAAAAAAATCAAGACAGAAGACGGATTAAAACAGCATACAAAAGCAAAACATAGTGCTATATGGAATAATGGATGTAATAAAGAGTCTCAATCAGAAAAAGCAATAAAAGATCCCCAAAAGGTAAAAAAAAATAGCAAATCATCTGACCCGCTCATTTTAGCAAAAAAATATTATAATAAGGGGAATTTTAAGGGCTCAATGGAAGAGTACTTAAAGGCTTTAGCAATTGTTAGAAAAAAAAAAGACAAATCTTTTATATTGGGAAATTTGGGTAAGATTTATGAGAAGTTAGGTGACTTAAAAGGAGAGATTGAATCATTCGAAACCTTAAATAAATTAAATCCGAATGATGCAAAGATATCAGAAAAACTAGCTGATCTTTACGCAAATACAAGGGATTATCCGAAAGCAATAAGTACTTATAAAAAAACTTTACAATATGCACCAAATAAAGAGATAATCCTTACCAAATTGAGGATGCTTTATTTTAAGACAGAGTCTATTAAGGAGGCTATTAAAACGACAAGTCATTTAACTAATATAGGCTCAAATAGAGGATATAATCGGGCAAAATTGAAATTTCAATTATGAAAAGATTGGTTACTTTTTAATGATAAAATGAAAAAACCATTTAATATTCCAGATGATATCCCAATAGAAATAATAAAGGAAAAACGAGCAAAATATACAGAATGTGATAAACAATATTTATTTTGGTATTTAAATCATCCCCCTAGTGTCCATGAATATAGAATAATTAGAAAATTATTATATGAAAGTAATGCCAAAGAAATGTATAAACAAAAATCAATTATATATTTCAGGATCTTTTTTGAAGATGATAGTTCCATTCATTTTAAAATATCTCAAAAATATTGGGGTTTTTCAATAAATATTCATCGAGACGTGTTTAAACATAAATGTGCGATTTTTGATAAAGAGTGTCTAACTCTCCTCTCAAAATTTTATATTTCTCTTAGCAAAACTATGGGAAAACCTTTTTTATTGCCGAGACAAGAATTAGAATTTCAATCTCATTTAGGTAAATTATTTCATAAGAAAAAGCAAAGATAATCTTAAATATTTTAAATATATCGATTTATTGATTAATCATGCCTTACGATTTTTGACAGAAGGTTAAAGTTATATTTCCTTTTGAACAATTTTACTTTCATAAATCGTTCAATTTATCACATAAAATGATTATGATCATAAGGTTCTCTTATGCACAAAATAGTTAGGACCAAGCTCATTATCTAATATAGAACAGCAGGAACCATTAGACAAATCAATATAAAGCCTCATATATTTCTACTACAAAGCCCCCCTTTTAACATTTCCTTAACAAAAGAATATTTATCGTAAGAAATAATAGTTGACTTCTTTTTTTCGACTGAAATAATATCATTTTAGAGAAATTGGAAGCAATTTATGATCTAATCCTTTTACCATCACTGAATTTTGTGGTCTCACAAAAATTTTTCTTTATATACTTTTAAAATATTCTATTTTAAATATTTCAATTTAGATTTAAACATTGAATAATGAAAAGTCTATCAAATATTTGTAGATATTGTGGTAACATCATTTCAGAGGAATTATTAAAAAACATTGAGGGAAAAAAAAAATCAAGCTGCTGTGAGTCCTGTGGTGTTGAATTATTACCTGAAGAATTGGATGATGATCTCGAGTTAAATGAGAAAGGAAATCCGTCCAAAGTCACAATATCAGTCAAGGATTATCGTGAAGAACTATGGATGTTCATTCATAGATACATTTACGAGATAATAAGGAACAAGGGTTACTCCCCGGAATTTAGAGAGCATGATATAGAACTTACCAATGCCCAAGTAAATTACTTGGTAAGAAAATTAAAAAAGAAACTATTAAGAGAACCATTTCAAATAGCTTGGTTAGAGAAATTGAATATTGAGGTAGAAGCTTTTATAAATAATTATGATAATGTAAAAGATTCTCTAAAAGATAGAATGACATATCGATCCCAGTTCCAACCCTCTTTTAGGAAGTCGTTTAGAGAAATTTTTAGGATGATCTCAGGAAGGATGGATTTTTCAACTCTCGAGGATGAAAGTCATGTAAAAATAATGGAAGACCTAAAGCAGACATATGGTTATAAACTAGATCCTCAGGAGAAACTCTCATTTGAATATCA
>JAEOTJ010000507.1 GCA_016839905.1 Promethearchaeota archaeon
CCTCCATAAATGTTTCCTTCCATGATCCAAATAATGATTCCATTTGGGTCATAATTGAGGGGACAATTATTCCCCTTGTGAATAATACAGATATAGTCTTAAGCGGGGCTTTTTGGAGCGGGCTTGATGAAGGACCCATCCAGTTATTTTTCCGTACCAACGATACATTAGGCAATTTAAATGATACAGTTTCGATAACGATTTATAAAGACACGATAGCGCCCAAAATCCTCATCATTTCGCCTTACGATAATCAACTTGCAGGCGAGGAACCTCCGAGTTTTGTCATAGAAATTAATGAAACTAACTTGGAAGCGATGTGGTATTCCATCAACGCAGGGGAAAACCATGCTTTTATCTCAAACGGCACCATCAATCAAACCGCGTGGCTAACAACTTGGAATTCTCTCTCGGATGGAGATCTCATTAACATCACCTTCTACACAAACGACACTTTAGGACATCTTGGAATGAATTCTGTTTTAATGAAGGTTGATAAACCTGCAGAATCCAATGGCGATGGTGGCGGTGAAGATGAATTTGATTTGATGGGATTCCTCGCTTCTCCGGGAGGGATGATAACGATCGGAAGCGTGGCAGGAGGCTCTGCTTTAGCGATTGCCATCTTGCTCAAAAAAAAGAAAGGATACAAGTCTTCTGAGAAAGTAAAACAAGAAATCGAAAGATTTTAGACATTTTAATTATAAATTTTTATTATTCTTATAATATTAATATATATTTAGTTTATTTTAGATTTAAATTCTAACAAAGAATAAGAAATAATTATAATTTTAATTAATTCATTATAAAAAATATATCTTAATTTTTTAATAGAAAGAAGAATATGTTGGAGAGCAAGAAAAACAAGATATTTTTATTTGGTTTAGATAATGCAGGAAAAACAACCATACTTAAATTATTAAAGGAAGATGAGATTATTGAAAACTCCGATCCGACCAGGCAATTCGATATAGTTAACATGATCATAAAAGATCTAAATTGTTATATTTGGGATGCACCTGGTCAGATAGAATATCGTAAGAGGTGGGAAAAAGGAGTTATTGATACAGATATATTAATATTTTTACTAGATACTGCTGATAATGAACGGTTTAGCGAAGCTAAAAAGGAATTGGAGAGAGTATTAAATGAATTAGACACCGAAGGTTTGCCATTAATTGCATGTTTTCATAAATTAGACTTGAAGGATGCACAAGATAATTTAAAAGAGGCAATAGAAACTTTAAATCTACGTGAAATTAAAGAAAGAAAGGTAAATTGGTTAAAAACTTCCGTGTATACTAAAGAAGGGATTGAAGATCTAAAATTATTAGTATATCTCACGATATTAATGATTGAAAAACAGAAAGGTTTGGATTCTATTCAAGTAGATATAGATTCTATTCAAAAAAAATATAATATCAACTAATTAAGAGTAAATCTAAAAATAAAAATAATATCTAAATAAAAAAAAATATAGTATCATTACTATGGAAGAAATAAAAAGTATTATTGATGATTTGGGAAATGATGCGTTAGAGTCTAGTATAAAGGTTGCAGGAGTCGCAGTCGTGTCTAATTCGGGAAAGTTAATATACCAGACAAGTAATTGGGATTTATCCAATGAAATAAATACTATATTGAATGTCGTGAAAGGAGAGCGCTCATTTATCTTATTAAATTATAAATATTCGGTTGTTGAAACTACTCCTGAAGGAATTGTTGGAACTAATGATAGTGGGATGGGATATATATTATTTGTTCTTTTTCAAGGAGGCGTGCTTGTATCATATGCAATGCCAGGAGCAGATCCACTCAAGGCATTATCTTTCCTTAAAACCTATGCGATTAAATTGAATGGGAAGATATAATCGTTAAATCTAAGATTATAAAGGGAAAATTCCTATAAGAATAAAAGAAAATGATATATACAATGTTTTTTTTTAAAATTTACTTAAGAATCAGTAATTTTTCTCGACCCATTCTTCAAACTTGATTTTTCTAAGTTGTTCTGCCCATAACGTCTTAATATTTGGTTTATTTGGCAAGAGATTTTCATTCTTTAGCAATACATATAATTTTTCGACTGCTTTTTCTACAAGAATTTTGTATAAATGAGTTTTTTCCTTAATATCATTTAAATCCTTATCAACTTCATTTTTAGTTTGTTTAATTATATTTATCCAATTTTCAGCAAATTTTACCACGTGTTTCTCAATATCAGTAATTTTTTGAGTGTCTAAAATCGGGAATGTCAGTTCATATTTATCATTTGATTTTTTTATTAAATTATACCATTCTAAATTTAGAAGATGATTTTCAACAGCTTTTTTAGTCCATTGATAAGATACATTACATTTATACTCCTCTTTCGATATTAATAATGGATTTGGCGAAAAATTAATGCTATTATAGAGTTCATCGAAAGTTTTTGACCTTTTTGCGAGAGATATTAAAATTTCTCTTCTTACTCTATTTTCTAAGACCCAAGGTATTTCTGGGTCATCCCAAGGTTTTGCGGTTGTAAAGTCAAACCAAGGTTGAATTTCATCCACATTAATTTTTCCAATAAATTGATAATTAAGATATTTTGTATTCTCTTTCATGCTTCTCTCCTTTTTGTTTTAATTTAAATTTCAGAATTCTTTTAGGAATTACATAGTTTTATTCATTTAACATTGCTTGAAGCAATATCTCTATGGCCTCTTTCTCAGTTAAGCCTTTAGACTGAATTTCATCTAGCCATTTTTGTGGAAATCTTCCTAATGATGCTTCATGGGAAACGCTAGATGTAGGATCTATGGCCCTTATGAAAGGACGAGCTCTACATATTGATCCTTTTCCTAGTACAATTTCATTACATTCAACATGTCCATTACATCTCGGAGCATTTGCTTCAGTGATTCCATACATTAAAACTTCTCCTCCATCCTTCGCCGCGGCTTTCATTTTAAGAACACTTCTTGCATTTTCCCCCTCAAGAAAGATGGAATCTCTGATTCTTATAGAATCTTTTTTACTTTTTCCAAAAGCTTTAATATTGGATTTTATAACGCTATTCTTCATAGCATATATATCCAGCATTATTTTGACTTGACCAGGAGTACCTTGAGTAAGATAAAAATTATTTTCAAATATACTATTTTCTCCAATATACATATATGCTACTGGGGCTACTGTTGCCCCACTTTTCTCACCGTGATAGTGCGTTTCGCTATAGGTAAACTTGCAATTATTTCCAATATAAAAATGGCCAAACATTTTATGTGTTAAACCATCTGCCTTAGGAAAACTGCAATGTGCTTGTACAGTTACTTCAGTATTATTTTCAGCGATAATTCGAGGGAAGATTTCTTGAACTCCTGTTTCTTTATTAACTCCAAAACATAGATGAATTGGTTCCTCAATTTTAGTTCCTTCTTTGATCACCACATCAGCTACAATGCCATTTGCTATTTCTTTACCCTTTAGGATTACACCATCCACGTGTTGTACTCCTTTTATTTTGTTGAAATCTAATAAAAGTTTGGCCCCTTTCCCATGGCCTGGCATAAAATCCTTTATATCGATTTTGTAGTCTTCAAGACTTTGAAGGATTTCTTCTGGATAATCTTCACTTTTCATTTTTATTTTTTTTTTAAAATTAATGTAAAATTATTTAATACACTGTTCCACTTAGGAGTGTAATATTGTAAATGATAACATATTCAAAAAATTTATTAAGTCTATAAGTCTTTAAAAGAAAAATTATTAATTCTAAGGAATAAAAAAAAAATTGTATTATTAAATATGGATTGGAAAAAATGTAGTTATTGTAATAGAACTCTATCATTTAATGAATTTAGGAAATACTCTGGTTTAAGGGGAAGTAAAAAAGGTGTTCAAGCATTTAGATCTATATGCCGTGATTGTGAAAAAATTAATGATTCAATAAGAGGATTCAAAAAACAAATTATAATAATTAATGAATATTTTAAAGGAAAATGCCAAAGTTGTAATAAAGATTTATCATGGCTCCCTTCTCTTAACTTTCATCATTTAAATCCTGAAATAAAAGATATTCCATGGACTCAGCTTAAAAAATTTACATTAAAAAAGATTAAATCTAAAGTATTTACTGAACAAGCAATGATTCTCTGTTCAAATTGTCATATAAACATACATTCTACATTTTTTAATAAGTATAAAGATTTAATTCTTATGAAGGAACTTTTTTTATATTCACCAGAAGAAATTGACGTTATCATAAATTTTTATATAAATAGTTCCCAAATTAGCTCTCCAAAAATAAAGGCTAAAGAAAAATTTCATTTAAAAAGATGGATAAGAAAAAGATATATTATTGAGCAGTTTTTTAATAATGGTTGTATAGGATGTGAACAAATTGATATTAACAAAAATCTTTCATGTTTATCATTTCATCATAGAGATCCAGATAAAAAGAGACATAAATTTGAGGAAATTTCAAATTTAAAGATAGAAGATATATTAAAGATAATTGAAGAAGAGGATATTGTGTGTTTATGTTCTAATTGTCATTCTTTAATACACACAAGATATTTTTATGATAATCTTAAGGTAATTTTTAAAGGAGATTTACATTTTTTCGCTAAAAAGGCATTAAAAAATTATGAAGATATTGAGAATAACGTTAAGAATTTCAAATATATGAAGATCGAGGGAATTAAGGATCCCTTTAAAAAAGAGATTAACTATGGTGAAGGTTGGAAATCATACTTAATAGCAATTTATGAAATAATAATGCTTAAAAATTTGAATACTTTTACCTCCAAAGAAGTTGCTGAGAAATTAGAAATTTCTCAAAAAGGAGTGAATAATTATTTACATAAAATGGTTGATAAGAAACTAATTGAATTAATCGATTCTATAACATCTATTCGTCAAGGGCATTTAATTTATGGTAAAACTCCGAATAAATATAAAATGACTCAATACGGTATAACAACAGTGAAAAAATTATTTTGATTCTTCTTCCCTAAAAATTCGGTCAATGTAATCATCATCAAAACATTTTCCTGATTGATCAAACATTGTTCTTCTACAATATTCTTTCAATCCTGCTTTAGCACAATAATTCACCATAACTTTAGGGAACAAATCAGTCATTAAACTCTCTCCTCTCCATAATAAAGTACCATAATCCGCAACCATTCCAATATCTTCTCTATGTGTAATTAACAATATTGTCATTTTGAGTGCTTTGATTCTATTGAAAATATTTATAAAGTCCTCTGTAATGATTAGATCTAAACCTGAATCAGGTTCATCAAGGATTATTAATTTTGGACGCATTGCAATAGTGGCAGCAAGCTCTACTCTCTTTCTTTCACCGCCGCTCAAGGATTCATCAATCATTCGATGATAATATCTTTCAGGATCCAAATTTACAATCTTTAATGCTTCTATAACCTTTTCTTTGAGGTTTGTTTTATCTTTTATGCCTAAGGAAATGTATTTAGGAACTGATAATCCATCAATTCTAGCAGGTTCTTGCCACGCTAAAGTAATTCCAAGCTTGGCTCTTTCAGTTATATTCATGTCGGTTATATCTATTCCATCAAAGTATATATTTCCGGAAGGCTGATAATTCTCAAGTCCCATAATTGTATATGCTAAAGTAGATTTTCCCGACCCATTTGGGCCTATTACAGCATGTATTGAGCCTTCTTTAACTCCAAAAGATATATTATTTATAATTAATCTCTCCTTATCGAGAGTTGGAACAGTCAAGTTTTTTAATTCTAATAACATGCTAACCTCCTTAAGCGGAGTTCTCCAATTATAATAAATTGATAATTACTTTTTATTGTAGTAATTATTATTATTTAATGTATGAACTTTAACATAATTTTTTATTAATTTATTTAATTATAATTTATATAAATTTTACATTTTAAGTGATAATTGTTGGTAAAAAAGGAATATATTTGTGAAAAAGGAAAGAGGAGCTCAATAGTTATTGAAGATTTCTCCACTGAAATAAAAGAGGGGGCAACATTAATATTAGGTTTCGCTGGAATCGGATTGATTGGACCGATCGTTGCCAATGCGCTTATAGACCAAATCCCTGATATGAAAGAAATAGGCTTTGTTACCACTGAATACTTACCTCCTATAGCTGTTTTTTATCAAGGTGTTTTAAGACATCCTTTTAGATTACTTTATTCTCCAATTAATAACATTATAGTTGGAGTATGTGAAGTACCTTTTCAACTCTCTTCGGCTTATAATGATTTATCTAAAACTATATGTAATTGGGCGTTATCTGAAGATGTACAAGCAAAACAAATGGTAATCTTTCAAGGTATCCCACAAAGGGGAGTAATTGAGAATTATCCCGTCTATTTTGCAGCGGAGAGTCAAATGATCGAGGTTTTAGAAAAATATGGAGTAAAGAAAGTTGAAAAGGGGATAATTGTTGGACCAGAAGCGACGATATTAAATGAAGCATTAACAAATAAATTAGATGCTTATGCCCTTTTTACTCCTGTATTAGAGATCCCTACTCCAGAGGGTGCTGCAGCGATACTTGAAGTATTAAATGAGATTTATAATTTAAGCATTGATACTAAAAAACTTATCGAAGAAGGAAAAGAAATCAAAGCAAAGATGTTGGAATTAGCTGAAAAAGCACAGTTATATCAGAAACAACAGCAATTACCTCCAGGGGGATCGGAAGGAGGTTATACTCAATACTTTCAATAAGTTTTTTTTATCCTTTTTTCTTTTATTTCACTTGAGGTAGATTTTAATTAAAGAAAAATTTGTCCCCATTCAAATTGATCAAGAACTCTGTTTGAAATGTGAGCGTTGTTTAAAAGCTTGTCAAGCAAAAGCAATTTATTTTGAACATAGCGTTAGACTTGTTGATTATACTAAATGTAAAGCTTGTTTAAATTGTGTTCAAGTATGTCCCAGAAATGCTATCACTGTAACATCTGTGGAGAAACCTGAACAAGTATTAAGTATTAAAATTGAGCATGAACTTTGTACTTTATGTGAGGAATGTCTGAATAATGAGGGTAAATTCTGTCCTAAAAATTTATTTTTTAAAGATAGTGTAAAAATTGAAGGGAAGGAACAAGATGTTATTCGGTTCAAGTTCAAAAAAATTTCTAAATGTCAAGGGTGCTTGAAGTGTGAACTCTCCTGCCCAGAAAATGCGATAAAACCTGTAAAATTTGAAGGCTAATTGCCTTTTTCCTTAATTTTTAAAATTAGAAGTTCTTTTATTTTTAAAAAATCCTTTATAACGTGGATTCCTTCCATTTTTCTTAACTTTTCAATATTTTCAATTTCGATATCTCGAACTTTTAAGATTAACGGGGAGCCATCTGGCTTAGAGGTAATTATTGGCTCTTTATGTTGATCTGAAGGTAATAAATATACAGGAACATTACCTTTTATCGTCTGGGCAACACAATTCGTAATTAACGTGTCGGCAATACCATATACGATTTTTGCAACGGAATTGGCAGAAACGGGGCAAATCAACAAGAGATTATATTTTCCTAATTGAAGAGGTCCTGCGAAAAATGGCTTATTGGGAGTTTCTTCTATTCTGACTTTTTTTATCACTTCTGTTAAATAATTCCATTGCTTATACATTTTTATAACTACTGCACCTTCTTTTGATAACATCACGGTAATTTCAGCATCATATTCTTCTTGCAATTCCTTCATTAAATCTATCGATTCTTTAAGAAGATATCCGGTACCTGTTATTCCCCATATTATTTTAAAAGTCATTTATTTTTTCAACTGGTATCATCTTTAATTTTATTATTCATTCTTTAAAAAATTATTTTCTTATTTCAATTTGATTAGAATCTTCATCTAATATGGATTCGATTTCATCTTTTTCTTGAGTTTTTTTTATTGGTTTTGAGGGATCTAACGCTTTACCACATGACCAACATGTATTTTCAATCTCTTTAAGTGCTTCAAGACATTTTAGACAATAATAAGTTCCACATTCTGGACAAATAAAATTAAATCCTTTAATTGGGCCCTTGTGAACTAAGCAAAAATGTTGTTCCTTTGAGACAACTATATCATTCTCAGTGATCCCTTCTTTATGTTTTATTAATTCCCTAATCTCTATCTCTTTTTCTCTTAATTTAACATTAGACTTTTTTACCCGAGTAATTCCTACGAGAGAGATTCCAATTAGGCTTCCTATAACCATTATCAAGATAATTATTATAATTAATGGAAAATCTTCTTTTCCATCTATACTAGTGTCATCTTTAGTGCTTACACTATCGTCTTGATTTCCAATAAATGTATTTCCATCGCATTCGGGATCTTGATATATTCCTTCTTCATTTCCGGTTAAGACATTACCCAACACATCATTATTATCTGAGGAAATAAAATTAATCCCTACTAGATTATTATTTATATTATTCCCCAAGATTTCATTTTTATGACTTAATTCTAAACCAATTCCATACCTAAGATTATTATTAATAATATTTCCTTTAATACAAACCTTTGAACAATTCTCTAAAAAGAATCCATCATAATCATTGTAATTAGCAAAATTTTGTGTTAAATTTATGTCAGAACTATCTTGTAAATAGATACCATAATAATCATTAGCTAATGCAAAATTATGAGAAAGAGTAATATTATAACTTGGATCAATATATATTCCACTATAATTATTATGCTGCAATGTATTATATTCAAGAGAATTATTGTTTGAATCCAGTAAGCTAATTCCATAACCATTGTTATTTGAACAATTATTCAATATTAATTGTCCATTAGTCACATTATCTAAAAGGATTCCAGAATCATATAACCCTGAGCCAGAATTAAAAAATGTTGAATTTGTTATTATAAAATAATCATTTGAATGTTGGATATTAAAGCAACTTCCAGAGTTTCCACCATCAACAGATATATATGATATTATATATGGATCATCATATGTACCCGAACCAGAACACCATGGGTTATTAGTTAATTGAGACCAAGTGGAATCACCTCCTCCTGTATTATCTACAATATATGAAGGAATATGATAAGTACCATTTGTATAAATATGAACAGTAACATTAATGCAATTAGAAAGAATTCTCGAACCGTTTAGATAATAACCCGCAATAATATAAAAATAAATTCCACTAGTATAAATGGAAACAGAGATGAATGTATTTTTATGACCTGAAGCAATTAAATCCTCGCTTCCCGAGATCGTTGTTATATTTTTATTATCTGAATAAATTGAAAAGTTCTTTGCTTCATGAAATCCCTCCCAATCCAACGTAAATTCTCCATCTGTATCTGGATTTAAGGCATTTGAAGTTAAGATAAATGGACCAAATGAACCTGAAGAAACTGATACAACTACGCTTATACAATTTGAACTAATATTTCCATTTCCATTAAATCCAATTATAATATAATAATATGTATCTGTTATAAATTCTTCAATTAATATTGTCATATATGAAATACCCGCATAACGCAATTCGACACTATTATTGATGTTTGTAATCGTACTATTATGGACATATACATTATAATAATCAGCAGTAAAAGAATTGTCCCAGTTTAAATTAAAACATCCATCTGTTTCTGGACTCCCTGCATCTGTATTCAAATTGATTTCTTGAGGCAAATTGCCATCTATTAAGTATCTAATCTTCCCATAATTAGCTACATAAATGTATTTACCATTTGAAGAAATTGCTATCCTTTCTGGGGCTGTTTTTATATTATACCTCCATATATAATTTGATTGTGAGAAATCAAAATAATATACATTTTCATCATTACAGCCAACTGCAATCCTATTTCCATCCCCCGATATGGCAATTCCATAAAGATAATCGTTAAATGTAAAATTTTTAATAGGTGTACTGCTCCATCTATTAAATAATAATAATTTATTTGGTCCTTTTACGATTATATTATCTCCATCATCTGATATATCAATTGAGGCTCCATCATAATCAATTGAATAATTCCAGATCATTGATACTATAGATGTATCATATAAAGAGATATAACTGGTATGATCGAGAACGGAAAAAAGGGCATACTTCCCATCTTTAGAAAGAGCTATATCAATTCCATAATTTCCTCCTGGTATTGTTAATATTGGTTCTGAACTTGTTCTTTGAAATAAAAATCCATTTAAGAAGCCTCTTGTAGCAGAAATCATTGATCCATCATATGATATTATAGCATTATCTAAACCTCCCATTGTTAAATTCTTCCATATCACATTTCTATCATTATCAAGTAAATAAATACCTCCTCCAATACCTCCACAAGTTACCACAATATAATTACCATCCCCTGAAATGTCCACTGATTCTACACTGTTATTCATATTAATGCTCCAAATCGGCATCGCACTACTTTTACTAAAATAATATACAGTTTGGTTCCATCCTCCTCCTACGATATAATTACCATCATCTGTAATTGAAACGGACTCAACCCAATCACTGGTATTATACAACCATAGTGGAATATTCGTTGAGTTATCAAAAAAAGTTATGTTATGATGAAGTGCTGTAGCAATATATTGTCCATCAGGCGTGATGTCAATATCTTTAAAACCAGTAGTTGTGTATTCCCATCCCGCACTTGCACTTATTTTCCCTTCATTAAGTTCTGCATTATATAATTTAAGATTTTCTTTTGGAAATGTTATTTTTGTGCTAAATAAGTAAAAAATACTACTGAATATAACCGATAATATAAAAATTAGCCCTAATTCTTTTTTTTTAATAATCATTAAAATCACTTATTAAGAGGATTTATTATTATAATACTCTTTAAGTTATAATTATCATTAATTGAGATTGATTTTTAACAAAATAGAATTTTAATTATAAAATTATTCTATTAATTCAATATAATTTACTTTTTAAATTAATAAAAATAAGATAATAGAATCCAATTGAATATTATTAAGATAATTGAATTATTTATAAAACTTAAAAATAATAAATATAAACATTCTTGGGTTATTATTAAATTAAATACATTTTAGATTTTAAGATGGTTTAGTGTGGATGATTCTAAATATATATACCTCGATTATGCTGCAACAACTCCTATGGATCCACGAGTTATTGAGGTAATAAATGAACATTTCAAAGAAACTTATGGAAATGCTTCGAGTCTGCATTCATTAGGTCAGAGATCTCGTCTAGTTTTAGAGAATTCACGTGAAATAGTAGCATCCTTAATTAATGCTAATAAGATTGATATTTATTTTACTTCTTCTGGAACGGAATCCGATAATTTGGCGATCAAGGGAGTAGCATTGAAAAATAAAGAACGGGGAAATCATATCATTACTAGTTCAATAGAGCATCATGCTGTAGAAAACCCATGCTTGGAGTTAGAGAAACAAGGATATAAAATAACTTTTTTACCAGTTGATAAATATGGAACTATAAATCTAGACGATTTAGAGAATGCAATAACCAAAAAAACAATTTTAATTTCCATAATGTTTGCTAATAATGAAATTGGTACAATAGAACCGATAAAAGAAATCGGCGAGATCGCTAAAAAAAATGATGTAATATTTCATACCGATGCTGTGCAAGCATTTGGAAAAGTTCCTATTGATGTAAATAGGTTAAATATTGATCTTTTATCTGCAAGTTCCCATAAGTTATATGGTCCGAAAGGTGTAGGCATGTTATATATACGAAATTCGGGAAAAAGGGAAGGATGGGGTAAATATATCGTACCAATAATGCATGGCGGTGGTCATGAGAAGAAAATGCGTCCAAGTACTGAAAATATTCCTGGTATCGCAGGATTTGCTAAAGCTGTTGAAATAGCTAAAGCAGAAATGGCTCAAGAAGCAGAAAGATTAACTAAATTAAGAGATAAAATTATAAAGTGGGTTCTAAATAACATAGAAGACTCATACTTGAATGGACATCCAACAAAACGACTTCCAAATAATGTGAATTTAGGTATTAAATATGTTGAAGGTGAATCTATTTTATTAAGTCTAGATATGGAAGGTATTGGTGCCTCCACGGGTTCTGCGTGTTCTTCCAAGTCATTGGAAGCCTCTCATGTGTTGCTTGCAATCGGCCTAAAACCTGAAGATGCTCATGGTTCATTAAGAATCACTCTTGGAAAATTTACTACTGAAGAAGAGGTCAATTATTTTCTAGAAAAGTTACCTCCGATAATAGAACGTTTAAGAAAAATGTCTCCACTCAAAAAAGGAGTAAAGTACATGTTTGATCAAGTATGCGAAGATGACCATCATCACTAATTCTTATCTTATTGAATTAATATTAGAAAATATGGGATAATTGTAAATAGTAAGTATTACATACTTACATATATGAGAATAAATATTATTATTGATGATGTTTTAAAGGAGAAATGGTGGGAGATAAAAAAATAAGCTACTAAACTCAATATGAAAATCGCAGAATATCTCATTTTTTGTCATGAAATCAGAAAGAAATCAGAAAGCAAAAGCAAATTGTTAGATGTAATGGATAATCCATTATCAAGCGGTTTTAAAGGGATTGATGCTATAAAAGCGACTAAAAGCGCGTGGAAGTAATGAGAGGAATAGATTAAAATCCATTATTTATTAATAATATATCATTGAACCTAAATCGTCTTTTTACATTTAAACTAATCTTTAATTATGAAAGAAGAATATATTTATATTAAATTAATTCATAAATATCATTAGATAAAAATTAAATATTCAACCTTGATTTAGCTTGGATAATGATAATGATTTTAAGGATGTTAAGTTAAGAGTAAAAGATGCTCTTAAAGATGATGTGGCAAGAGGTATAGCTAGAATCGATCCAATGGTAATTAAAGAATTAAATCTAAGAAATGGTAATATTGTGCAGATTTATCATCCTACTTCAGAAAAAAAAACTGCAGCTATTTTATTTCCTGGAAAAGCTGAGGATAAAGGAAATAAAATCATTAGAATGGATCCATCTTTAAGAAGAAACTTAGATGCATCTATAAATGATATTGTAATGATTCGAAAAATAGATGCGGGTGAGGCTGAAAGGGTTACCTTTGCGGGCTTGGAGGAGACAGTAATATTAAGAAATTCTCAACAATTAGCAAAAAAATTAGAGAATCGAGTAATTACTAAAGGGGATATTTTAAGTTTCTATTCTATGGGTCGAAGAGTTGATATAGTCGTTACAAATTTTTTTCCAAAATCAGAGGCCGTTAGAATCCATTTAGATACTAAAATCATTTTATCAGAAAAAAGTCAAAAACAAATAATTGAATCGGAGAAAGCAAAGGTTACCTATGAGGATATAGGAGGATTAAAAAAACAAATCCAAGAAATAAATGAATTAATCACACTTCCATTAAATCATCCTGAGTTATTTAAAAGATTAGGAAAGTATCCTCCTAAATATATTATATTTTCTGGACCTTCTGGAACAGGTAAAACATTATTATCAAAAGCAATTGCTTATGAAACGAAGGTTCATTTCATTAATCTAGATTTAACAGAAATAATAAGTAAATTCCACGGTCAAAGTGAAAAAAATCTAAAACACGTTTTTGAAGAGGCTAAAGAAAATTCTCCTTCAATAATTTGTATAGATGACATTGAGCTTTTTTGTCCAAAAGAGAGTGTAATACATGAACATATTGAAAGAACTACATTTAATCAATTATTATTATCCTTGGACGAAGCTAATACTATAAAGGATTTATTTGTAATTGGCATAACAAATAAAATTGAGGAAATCCATCGTTCCCTATTAAGTTCTGGAAGGTTTAGTAAAATATTACAGTTTAATCTACCCTTAGAAGAAGAACGATTTGATATATTGAAAATCCATGTTAAAAAAATGCCTATTAAAGAAGATTTAGATCTAAAAATTATTGCTAAAAGGACAAATGGTTTCTCTGGAGCAGATATTGAAGCCTTATTGCAAGAGGCTATGATGTTAGCAGTCAGAGAAAACCTTCCAAAATTCGACCTACTTAAACCTATACCTCCTAAAATTTTAAATAATATATATATTGGGATGGACCATTTCCTAACAGCAATATCACAAATCGAACAAAAAATCAATCTTCTAAAAGACTAATAGATCTACCATCTCGAACTTATCATTACCATCCTCGCTATGAAAAAACCTAAAAAATTTATTATTAGGAAATCTTGTTAATATAATGAGTATTGAGGAATTCAACCTTTCAAATAAAACAATAATGCTTGAAAAAAGAGAAGAACTAAGCTCTTCTTATAAAATAAAATCCTATAAAAGCAAGATTGAATACATGAAAGAAAAGGAGATTCCTCAAAAAGATATTAAAGAGACAATTACTCATCTTTTTAATAAAAATAAAAAGATTTCCCAAAAAACAAAAGACTCCATTTCTAAAATCATTTATAGTCCTACAAACCGAATCATTATCGCCATTACAAAAGTAGGGAAGGATATCATATGGAAGAGAAATCAATTGATTAATGATTATGGTTGGTTTTTTTTTGTTTCGGAAACAGAAAAGAAAGATAAAAAAAAAAGGAAAGAAAGAAAATTTCCAGTAAAAGAGGAAAAAACGTTAAGTATTGAGAATTATAAATTCGAAGATCTTGTTTTTCCACTTAAAGAGAAAATTAACATGAGAGCTTTATACAAGACAAAGGAGTATGATCATTATTTAAAATTAATTCGCACAAAAAAATCCAACCAAATGCCTATAAAAGATGTTTTAAATAATTTTTTTAAGGAATACAAGGGAGTTCCAGTAAAAGAAAAAAAAGCAATTAGGAAGATTATTTTTTACAAAAAAGAGAAAGTAATAGTAGTAAAATCACTAATCGGAGATAAAATGTATGAAAATCTGGAAAAAATGGTTAAAAAATATGGTTGGTATTTTTACATTACTGGGGTTCCTGTTGGTTCAAGTGAAATCTCAATAGCAATTGATAAGATTGAAAAAAGGTATAATCTCGATTATTTAAAAGAAATATCTTTAATAAATAATTCAGATTCTTCTGAAAAGATTAAAATTACTCTTTATCCAGTAGTTCTTAAACCAAACCATAATTGTTTCATTTTAGGATTAGGAAAAGTAAATATTTTATTGGATTGTGGCATAAAAGAAGAGCATTTTGAATATATTAATTATTATCTTAAAAACTTTCATAGATTATTAAAAAAATGTGAAGAAAGTAGAAAATTATTATCAGAATTCATAAAAGAAGAAGATCAAGAAGAAGACCAAAAGTTAAGTGAAATTGAACTTTTAAGAGAATTTGAAGAAAAAGACTTAGATAAGAGCGACACAAATTTTTCTAAAGAAGAGCCTCTTGAAATCGATTCTAAAATAGAAAATGAAAATCCTCCTAAAATAGATCTGATTTATATCTCTCATAGTCATTATGATCATATTTCTGGACTAAAAGAATTAATAAAATTATATCCCGATGTTCCAATTTTAAGTTCAAGAATTACTTTAGATTTATACATGCTTAGAGATTCAGATTTCTTGAAACAAGAAAGTCAGGAAGAATTAGAGGATGAGGACTATAGAAATATCGTAAAAAATATTATTTATGTTGAAAACGGCACTAAAATTGAATTTAAAGATAAAGATTGTCATTTATCTTTTTTTCATGCAGGGCACATGCCAGGAGCCCTAATGTTATTAGTTCAAATAAAGAAGTATCGTTTTTTATTTACGGGGGATTATACATATTGGGATTACCCACCGTTCGCAGGAACGAGAAGGCTTTTAGAGCAAATATCTCGACCGATTGATTTTTTATTAATTGATACTTCCTGTGCTTATGAAGATTTTAGTCAGGCTCCCGATCAACTTCATAGTTTAAATTTATTCCTAGAACAAAAAGCAGAATATGAAGATAATTGCTTAATCGGTGCCGATCCTTCAAGCTTAGCAATTAGCTTTATGTTAAGTATATGGAGATATTTTAGAAAACTCCAATTAAAGCGCAATTACAAGAAGCGACCAAATATATATGTTGATATGATGGTTAGAAAGAATATTCAAGTCATAAACCATCGATATGAATATATTTATGGTCCTATTTCAAAATTGATTCGAACAAAAGCTAATCCTTTTAATAGCATTAAATTCAGATGGTTTGACCGAGAAGATTTAGATTTCCTAAAGACTAAAAACAATATCATTATCTCTCATCCTCCTGACCTCTCTTATGGGATTATAAAAAGGATTATTAGCAGCATTGGACGCAATCCTCATAATTTAGTATTTCTTTCAGGTGCGATTCATGAAGAACCTGGTTTATCTTTAATTTATCCTCCAGAGCAGAAAAAACAAGAAAAGAAAGAAAAATCTGAATTTTCAATGAACATTGATGAGAAAGAGATCTTAGAACCTGAAAAGACAGAAAAAGAGGGAACTTCAGAAGAACCTGAATTGTTAGTAGCTTCTGAATCAATAGAAGAACCAGAAGTAAAATTTGAACCCAAAGTCGTGAGAAAGGATAAATCAAGTATTCCAGAAATATATTTTTCAGAAAGATGGAAATTTCAATTTAAAGCGATGTTATTAAATCATTTTGCTCCGAATCTAAAAATTAAGCTTCATGGGGATAAAACACAGTTATTTGAAATGGTTAAAAACCTAGAACCTAAGGAAGTTTGTTTTTTCCATCAAAATCCGAGAAAATTAGTTGAAATTGCTGAAGAAGTTAAACTTCTAGGAGTTGAAAAAGTTAGTGTTCCACCAAAGAGACGTTTATTACTTCTTAATTAAAAGCATTAAATGAAAATAGATAATAAAAGATAATTCTAAATCTAATGTTTTTTATGAATTATGAATATTAAATTTTAAATCATTTTATTCTATTTTTAATATGAGTATGAAGATATTTTAAATGAGGTGCTAAAAATATATTCAGATAAAGTTATGGAACATTTTAAAAATCCTCGTAATATGGGAGAAATGGAGGATGCTGATGCGGTGGGTGAGGTTGGAAATCCTACTTGTGGAGACTTAATGTATATTTATATAAAAGTAAAAGATAATAAAATTGAAAATATTTCATTTCAAACATTTGGTTGTGGGGCTGCAATTGCGACATCAAGTATGGTAACTGAATTGGCGAAAGGTAAAACTCTTGATGAAGCAATGGAGATCTCTCGAAAGGATGTTGCAGATGCTCTTGATGGATTACCCCCTATAAAAATGCATTGTAGCAACTTAGCTGCGGATGGGCTACATGAAGCTATAAAAAAATATAAAAATAAAGATAATCCCTCTTGAGTGATAATTTAAATAGGAATAACTCCTACTTGGTTAGAATCACCTGGAGAATTGAATCCAAAAGAATTAGTTGTCATAAAACTAAGAGTTCCTACTCCAAATAATCCTTCTTCATTCCGATATATTATAGGTTCATCCTTAAAAATATCTAATAATTCAGAATCGCTTAATATATTATCATTATAGGCTTCTAATAATCTGGTTTCAGCATGAACTTGTCGTTCTTTTGAATATTTCGGATCTTTTAAATAATTTTCCCACTCAGTATTTAAATATGTATTTGATGTTGTAATTGTGGCATTGATGTTTTTTATCTCTTGTATTTCGGGTAATGCTTGAATGGAAAGCAATAAAGTATTATTACAAATTATAAAATTTCGACAAAATGAACTTTGGTTATTTGGAAAAAGATAATCTTTAAAGTCTTTCACAGACGTAAGTGACGATAAGCCTTCTCTAATTAATACAAAAGTTGGTGTTATTATTGGCGAGATTATGTTTGTTTGTACCAAATTAAACACGATTGTTAAACCATTTTCATTTTTTGCCATAGGTAGAGCAAGTGCCCCTCCTAATCTATAAGAAAAAATTAGTGGCTCATTATTTAATTTATGTAAAACAAACGACTGGACTAATCCCATAGGTTTAAGTAAATCCATAGTTTGTCCTATAATCATTGTAGAATCTGTATTATTTGCTCCAAATGCTGTACATCCAAAATCAGAATTTAATTCTAATGTAGTGGGTTCATGACGGCCATACAAGATTTCAAAAAATAAGTTTTGTATTAAAATATCTGAAAATGAAATATAAAAACCACTTGCTTGTGATGCTCCCTCACTCACTCCTAAAATCTCTTTTTGATAATCCTCGGGAATTTTTTTTAAATATTGATTACTCATTTCAATTAGATTGAAATAATTTAATCCGTAAAAACTTGCCCCAAAAAAAAGAAGATATTTCATTTGCACGATTTTCCAGGAAAGGGCATGACCCGTATGATAACCTAAATCATAATGCTCATTTGCCTCGACGTATAAATAATCCTGACCATTAGATTCTCTCCATTCATAGTATCCACTAAGATTCAAGCGAATGAAAGCAAAACGATTTGAGATATTATAAGATAAGAAAATGATAGATCCGCCTGTAATAAGTAGAATTAATAAACAGCCAATTTTTTTAAGTTTAGGATGCCTTCCCTTAAAATTTAATTTTAATTTCTTTCTTTTTTTTAAGAATTTAAAAATAGAATAAAAAATGATTACATCAATACTTATTGTCATAATAATTGTGAGCCAATACATGAGAAATTAACCTTCTTTAAGTTAAATCTGGTTTAGGGAATATTTTATAAAAATTAATTTCTATTATAATCCGCATTTAAATATAATCCTATAAAAATTACAATAAAAACAATTATATCTATGATTTCTGCAAATATTAGATAAGCTGATGTTTCTCCGAATGAATGCATAAAGACAGGTCTTAGAATGCTAGAAATCATATATAAAAAAAATCCAAATCCCACTATTAATGGATGAATCTGGGAAAGGCGTTTATGTTTATAAGCAAAAAAGAAGATATAGACGATTCCTGCTAAAGAGGGTATTAGGAATAAAGGTAAAAGAATTGCAACAATGTTTCTATGAGGAGAAATAGCGATTGCAAAGAGCTCAATAATTATAATTAAAAGAATAAGTTTTAATCTAACTTTATTTAAAGTTTTTTGATCAGAGAGATGTTGGTATCTTTCTTTAAAGGAAAATGAATATAATATGATTCCAAATCCAATATATAGGAGCGGTGCTAACTCTATAATGATGATAAAATATCGTATTTTTAGAATAAATAAAACGATTTCTTCAGAAAATCGGAAATATGTAAAATCCCAAAACAAATCAAGAGCTTTTCCAAAAGTTAATAATATCAAAAAAATTCCAAAGAGAAATGGAATATCAAAAGTATATTGTTCTTCTTGCTTAAACCATTCATTCAAGACATAATATGCCATTATTGATAAGAGGATGATTCTAAAAATTAAAACGATTAATACTCCCCATGCGCCCTCTATGGTCATTAATGATTCAAGGATTTCATTATAGTAAAATAAAAATGGTATAAAAATCATAATACATCCAGCAACGACACAGCCTATTATACTATATAGATAAAAATCTCTTTTCTCCATTATTCTTACAACTAATTTTAATTTAATATTGACAATTTTTCTACAATAATATATATAAATTAAACAGAAATCTATTCGTGATTAAAAATTAATATTGAAAATGGAATTTTATTCATAATGATATTATTAAAACATAAGAAAAAACACGAAAGTAGAAAATATTCATAAAACTTCTGGATTGATTCTTTCCAAATTATAAGCAATAGATATAATTAATAATCTAAATACTTTTAAATTAAAGTATGAGGTAGATACAATTGGAAAGTGAAGAGAAGCAAAAAATAAAAATAAATCTTGGTGGAATGACTTGTGCATCTTGTGCGTTAAAAATTGAAACTAAGTTAAAAGGCCTAGAGGGAGTTAGTAGTTCAATTGTGAATTTTGCCAATGAAGAAGCTACTGTAGAATACAATCCTCAAACTACAAATTATGATAATTTTAATAAGGCAATTAAAGATCTTGGTTATAAATCTTCTTTAGCTAAGATTGATATTAAAGTTATTGATTCTCTTTCCGAAGATAAATTCAATTCACTAATAGAATTGGTTAAAAAAATTGACGGTATTCAGGGTATACGGGGTAATTTCAATGCAAGTAAGTTATTTATTGAGTTTAATGAGTTAAAGATTGATGAGGGAAAAATCTTTCTTAATATTAAGAAACTAGGTCATAAAATAGAGAAATCTGCTGGTGTTATTGACAAAGAAATCGAAGCTCATAAAAGAGAAATGAGATATCGATTGCGCATTCTTTCAATATCACTCATTTTTACTTTTATCATAACACCAATTTCTTGGTTTGTAGAACCATCTTTTTCAAGAAATATTACTTTACTTATCTTAGCTATTGGAAACTATTCTATAGCAGGTTCGTTCTTCCTTATAGGTGCGATAAAATCTCTTAGAAATAAATCAACAAATATGGACGTGCTAGTCGCTTTAGGTACCACTACAGCTTTAATTTATTCAATTTTGACAACTTTCATTATTGATGGGAAAACATTCTATGAAGCAATGAGTATGATTTTATCCTTTCTACTTATTGGTAAGTATTTCGAACTTAAAACAAAGGGACAAACTTCTGAAGCAATAAAAAAACTCATTGGATTGCAGCCTAAAACTGCAGTTATTTTAAAGGATGGAGAGGAAATCGAAATCGTCATAGAGGAAATCGAAGTTGGTGATATTTTAGTTGTACATCCTGGAGAAAAAATACCTGTAGATGGTAAAGTAGTTAAAGGACATACAAAAATTGATGAGTCAATGATAACTGGGGAGAGTAAATACATTAAAAAGGAGGTAGACAGTGAAGTTATAGGAGCAACAGTGAATCAAACTGGATTAATTCATTTGGCTGCTGAAAAAGTAGGTAAAGATACTCTATTATTTCAAATAATTGATTTTGTTAAGGATGCTCAAAGTAGAAAAGCAGCTAAACAACAATTAGCTGATAAAGTAAGTAATTATTTTGTACCATTGGTAATTATTATTGCTTTAATTGCATTTATATATTGGTTTTTGATTGTGAGAATAGGATTAGAATTGTCTTTATTAGTATTTACATCCATAGTTGTAATTTCATGTCCATGTGCTCTCGGTTTAGCAATTCCTACAGCTGTAATGGTGGGTACAGGGAAAGGAGCTGAGAATGGATTATTGATAAAAGGCGGTGACTCGTTGGAAGCAATAAATAATGTTAATACAATAATTTTTGATAAAACGGGCACTTTAACGGTAGGAAAACCTAAAGTATCTGCGATTTTTACTGAAAATGATTTAAAAGGAGGAGAATATGATAAAAATAAGTTGCTATATTTTGCAGGAAGTGCTGAAATGGGTTCCGAGCACCCTCTTGCCTTAGCAATCATCGAAGAGGCAAATCAAAGTGGTCTATCCCTTGAAACACCCACGGAATTTGATGCAGTACCAGGAAAAGGGATAATAACTAAGATTAAAGGACTGGACGTTTTAATTGGGAATGAAAAACTAATGAGAGATAAAAATATTTTAACTGAAGATTATAAGAATAAATATCTTGAATTTCAACAACTTGGTCGAACTACGATCCTTGTTAGTGTTGATAAAAAAATTAGAGGTATTATTGGAATTTCTGACAAAACGAAGGATCAAGCTCCTTATGCCTTAGAAGAGCTAAGAAAATTGAATTTAGAAATATATATGCTTACAGGAGATAATTTACAAACTGCCTTAATAATAGGAAAAGAATTGAAAATTAATGATGATCACATCTTCGCGGAAGTTTTACCTAAAGATAAAGCTCTAACCGTTCAAAAACTTCAGGAATCAGGTGAAAATAGAGTTGTTGCAATGGTTGGAGATGGAATAAACGATGCTCCTGCCTTAGCACAGGCAGATGTAGGCATCGCAGTAGGATCTGGTACAGATGTGGCAATTGAAACTGCAGATATAGTTTTGATGAGAGGGGACTTGCGAAATGTTGTTTCTGCCATCAAGTTATCTAGGAAAACTTACAAGAAAATGATTACAAATCTCTTCTGGGCGTTTATTTATAATTTAATTGGAATTCCTATAGCAGCCGGTATATTATATTACACGACTGGATTTTTTTTACCTCCCTATTTAGCAGCAATCTTTATGGCCTCAAGCTCTGTTTCCGTAGTCTCGAACGCATTATTTTTAAAACGATATGAGCCTAAAACTGAACAACAACTTGAAGAAGAGAGATTATTAAAATCCGAAAAAAAAGTTATTGATCCTGTATGTGGTATGGAAATCTCTCCAAATCAAGCAATTGAATATAAATATAAAGGTGAAAACTTTTACTTTTGCAATCCAAATTGTGAGGCACATTTCAAGAACGATCCTGAGCGATTTAGAAATTATGACGACATAGAGCCAAAACTCATGCAATTAAAAATACTTAATCAAAAAGATGATAATATTAAAGAAACAGAAGTAGGTTTAAAAGAGATATTAAGATGTTTAAAATGCGGGATTGAAATTGAAATGCCTGAACATTGTGGAAAGCCAATGCATAAGGAGGAAGATCAGTTAGTTTGTTGGATGGGTGCTGATTGTGGAGTTCAACCAATTCCTGAGCATTGCACTCAACAAATGAGTATTATCAAGAAAAAAATTGAAAAAATTGAAAAAATTGAAATTAAAAAGGAGATAGATAAAGAAATGGGAATTTTAAAATGTACGGAGTGTGGTGTAGAACAAGATTTACCAATGCATTGTGGTAAGCCAATGCATAAAGAAGGTGATCAGTTAGTCTGCTGGATGGGAGCCGGTTGTGGTGCACAGCCTATTTCTGAGCATTGTGGTAAACTAATGGATGTAATAGAATAATTGAACTACCAGCACCTAAAGGAGATAGATTCTTGCTTCTACGACTACAGCACCCCCTTAAGGGGCGTCTTACACAATCTCCACAAGCGTGAATTCCCGTAGTCCCTACGGTATGGATGAATTTGGTTATCATTCATCTAAATATAGATAAG
>JAEOTJ010000508.1 GCA_016839905.1 Promethearchaeota archaeon
GGATCACAAAGAAGTCAGGTTCCATGCTCAAAAGGTGAAAGTATCAACAATTAAAAAAAGTTCTGGCGGAAAGCTAACTTATAAGTTAGGGTAGATTTTTTTTATTATTCCCCCAGTATTTTATTTATTATATTAATAGTTCATTTTTTTTTTACCCTTTATTAATTTTTCATTATGGTCTTCAGTTTTGGATTTCTCTAAACATGTTTAAGTATCCAAAGATTTAAATACAATGAAAATCATCATTATAATAATGAAAGAGAAAATAAAACCATTTGTAATTTATAAAGGAAAGAGAATTTATATTAACGATTCAGGTATATTTCCAGGGGGATGCGATTATTATCCCCAATATGATCCTAAAAGCCCCGAATATGATCCATGGTCAAATCCCACCTTGAATGTGTCATATTTAGAGATTGAAAAGATTTCTGACATCGACAGACTTAATAAATTTACGATGCTGGAAAGATTGAATCTTAATAAAAATAAGATAAGTAAGATAGAAGGACTTGAAGCTTTAGTGAAGCTTAAAGAACTACAACTTTGGTTTAATAAAGTGTCCAAAATTGAAGGTTTAAACCATCTTGCTGGATTAAAATCCCTTGGTCTTTCTTGTAATTATATTGAAAAAATCGAGGGACTTGAAGGTTTAATAAATCTCAAAGAACTATCTCTTGGGTACAATAAAATATCTAAAATTGAGAGTATAGAACATCTTACAAGACTAGAACATCTTGACTTAAGTCATAATCGAATCGAGAAGCTCGAAGGCATTGAAAACTTGAAGAATTTAAACACTATAGTTTTATCCTATAACCAAATTAAATCAATTAAAGGATTGGAAAGTTTAAAAAACTTAGAAGGTTTATACTTTAGTGGAAATCCAATAAAGGATTTTGAAGGGATACAAGAACTTCCTCAAAAACTCCCGAAATTAAGGATTATTTCAATTAATAAATATTATTTTGAGGATAGAAAGTTTATTAAAAAGAATTAAAATAATCTATTAAATTATAGTTTTGAATTAGGAACTATTACTGAATGGAAAGTTGTTAGAAATGTTTTCAAGGATTATCGAAATTATGTTCACTTTCAAAAATATGAAAAAAGAATTAATACTAATGATTATATAGGCGAAAGAGACTTTAATAGCATCTTTCATAACTTTAAGACTCTTATTAAACTATTTTAAACAAGTAATTTGAAAGAAAGGAAATATTCATTTTAAACATAAGATTAAAAAAAATTTATGAAAAAGAAGATTTTATGGCAGACAAAAAAGTTTTTAATGTGAATGAGATCATCACGTTGGAATTGATTGATGGTAAGACCGAAAAATATGTCAACGATCGTTATTTCTCTATTTGTATCCGCTTAACCTTACAAATCTCGGAAGAGAATGTCAAGCTTTTTGATACGATCGATTCAATTGATGAAACTGTGGATGTTTATGACCACTATTTACATGAAAATAAGGTACTCTTAAGAGATTATGTGGGAGACAATCAGAAGCAAGACCATGGGATCTCCCCTGAGCAAGAGTTCTGGGGACATTGCTCCAACATTCAAGCTTGGTGCGAAAATAAGTGTGATACACGAGAAAAATTAGCAATAAATCAATTATAGAAATTTAATTAAGATTTAATTAGAAGGATTGCTTATGGATGATAGATTTATATATATAAAAAAATTCATTTAAGTTTTCGATGTTTTTCAATTGTCCTCCGTTCTAGTTCTTCACTTTTCATTCTTACTTTTTTACCATTTAATCGAATATATACTATCTCCCAACCCTGTTTTGTTTGAAAGTAATTAATTCCGCCATTATTTGAGCGAACTTTAATCTGGATTATTTTCTTACCCAAATATTCGTCAGCTTCTATAGGATAGTCTTTTTTTAGATATTTTCGGCATTTATCTTGTATTTCTAATTTGATTTTATCTAATGTAGTTTTTTTATATGTGATATAACCATTCAATCCAACTATTCTATCAATACCCTTTATACTTTCATCCACGCCTATATATATATAACCCCCTTCTGCATTTTCCATCGCATTAATATGACCATAGATATCTTGACCCGAACCATCTCCTTTTTCATTTTCTGTTGGAATAGTTTTTAGTTCAATATTATATGTTTCACCTCCTTGTTTTTCAGCATCTATAATTTTATTTATCCAATATACGACTCGTGGATGAAAAGGTTTTATTTCATCAAATATTGCATCACTTCTAAACTTTTCAAGGATCTCATCTAATTCCTCTGCAATATAATCGTAGGTGAAAGGTAAAGCATTTTTTCTAGTGTTTTCAATAAATTTCAAGTGTGATCCTCCAAACAATCCATTAGACATAGAAAGAAATGGTGAGATTCCCCACCAAAACAATATTGAAGAGAATCCAGTATGAATATATTTAATATATTTTACCTTGGATTCTTCATCATCTTTAACATTTTCTATTAGTTCTATTTCAGAATTAGAATTATCTAGTTTTTGAATTATTTTGTACGAAAAATTTACATCCTCCCTCCCATACTCATCTTTTCCTTTAGATGTTTTTATTTCTATTTTGACGGGGAGGCTTTTATAAAGAGGAAAAGCATTTCGGATTCGAGGAAAATTTTCCTCAATTATATCCTTGTAATATAAAATGAAGTCATTAAAAAGTTGCTTAATGAATTTAATTTTTTGTTGATATGAATAAAATTCATGAGTGCTGAAACCTTTAAGTCGTTTGGGATTCAATTTTTTTAAATTTTCCAAGTTTAAATCGGGTTGAGGTAAAAACTCTTCACAAAAATGAATGGGATTTTGAAATTCAAAATTATTGAGAGACTCCATGATCTCTTCAGACAATAAATCTATAGCAATACCCTCAATATTTCTTAGTTGAGTTCCACTATAGGTTATGATTCTTATATATTGATCTCCTTTTATTAAATCCCCGTTTTTATATCTATTTGTAAGTTCAATTTTACTTGAAGGGATGTATATATATTTGGGAGTCATACTACCTTGTTTTACTAGTTTCTCCTTCATTGTTGGAAAAAAAAGAGTTTTTATCGATTCATATATATTAATCTCTTTTCTCGCAAGCCATAACTTTTCATATTGAGAATTTTCCTTATTAATATTCACTTCAATAGATAGATTATCGTTGATAAATAGTAGGGCATGGGGGACCTTTTTTAGAATGAACTCCTCAAAATAATCACATATTTCTTCATATGTTGGAATTGCATTTAATTCAATATTATTAAAAAATCCCTGAAAGGATTTTGAAAATTTACCATCCTTAAAAATATAATCATCACCTATTAATTCTATTGAATTAACGATATTTTGAAACATAATATTTAGAATTCTTAACTTTTCGTCACTTATAATGGATAAAGAAATTTTTATACACCCTTTCTTGTCTTTAAACTCTATTTTTTTACTTTCTCTATAGAAAATTTTATTTTACCACTAAAAATATTTTTTGGAATAATTACAAATGAATATAATAAATTATTATTAGGATTGAAAAAGATATATTTCTATTGCTTTTATTATAGGTTAAGACAATAATTAGAAAATGTTATATAATATCTTAAAATCTATTTTATACATTAATAAAAAATACCCTAAGAGCCTAAAATAAAAATTATTAGAAAAAAGAAGATTCCTCATTTTCTAACATTTATTCTTTAAATTACTATTTTTGGGGATTTAGAGCTTTTTGTCACCATTAATGATCAGTTTTGTCACGGGATGGTGACAAAGTTTAAATACTAGTGCCACCATTATTTTTTTAGAAATAAAATTTAAAACAAAAAGAAATAAATAAATTAGTGAATGAGTAAATCGGGGTAGATGATTTTAGGAATTTAACTAAAAAAAATCATCTTATCATTCAGGAGTTTATTAAATCATTTAAAAAAAATAAAAAAGAATAAACTATAAAAAAAGGTGGGGTAAAAATTTCAGTCAATGGGGATTTATTAAAACCAATAGTAATAGATAATGGTACGGGAA
>JAEOTJ010000106.1 GCA_016839905.1 Promethearchaeota archaeon
GCGCACCCATGGGCTTTCACACTCGTCCAACTCGAGGTCGGTTTCTTGAGGACTTATCTACTGATAAGCATACCTTTTGGTAATACTCAAGGTCCCGTATTCAATTGTATGACATCATATCGCACCAGCTTCATGTCACACTGAGCAATGACCCCAAAATTCTACTTCTGGAGGAATAATCATATCCTCATCTCCTTCCAAACCAGTATCTAATTTCTCAGCAGCTTCATCAATGGATTCGATATCTTCCAATGAAGTAATCTCATCAATCCTTATATTTAATAACAGGTACTTGCACTGATCAAACCTCTCTCCCTTTACATAGATAAAGGTTTTACCCTTTTCTAATCTTAAGGTGATATAATCATTGACTTTAAATTCCTTAATTCCTTCCGTACTCAATTAAACTTATTGCCTCTTATTTTGAATATTATTTTTAACTAAAGGTCGCATTTTTAAACCGCTACAAGCAAAAATAAACTGGGATAAATGGCTTAATGACATGGAACAAAGAAAAGTCTCTAAATTTAATACAATCTCATATAAGAGTCAAAACCTCGATATTCCTCCTGGATATGCATTAACTAAAGTAGATGTAATTGAATATGAGGACAAATTAGAGATCTATTTCAAGGATGCATTACTCATAACCCATCCTTATCGAGTGGTATTGAAACCAAAGAAAAAGAAAGTAGAAACGAGAAAAATAAGGAAAAATGGTACCATCTCCTATAAAGGGAGATGGTACACGATCGATTACAAATTAGCAGGCAAAACCGTGGAAGTTCAAGAGACTAATTCGGGCAGAACGCTCTTGGTATATTTCGACGGCGTGCTTGTTGCTAAATTAAACCTATAAGGCTTAATTAATATCTTAAATTTCTTTTTTTTTATTTAACTTTATTATTAATCTAAAAATAAGAAGAAAAATCATCTAGTTACTGACATTTAATGACAAATTTTTATGACCTGAAACCCTGACAAAAACATATGACATATAACAATATATAAAAAAAAAAAAGAAAAAAGAAAATTGGTTTGTTAGATGCATGCTAAGCAATTTAAATATATTTTATTGCTAACAAAAGATCATTCTTTGTTATCTATATAATCGTGGCTTGAAATAAGCCAACATAATTTTTACGATTTGCATGCATGGTGAAAGCTCTTGCTTGTTCTGTAAGTCCAGTAGCAGTTTTTTCTAAATGATCAATTAAAAGATCAACTGCATTTCGGGCTACAATGCTTGCACCTTGTTGTTTCATTAATCTCCTGATTGGAGACCACGCAAAGGAGTGTTTCTTTTTAGCCATTTTTTTATTCCTCCAATATTTTTAATTCAAAAAGTTAAAATTTGAGTTTTTAATTTTTTTTAATTTTATTTTTAAAGTTTCTTAGTTTATATTATATAAGAAGAAGTATTTAAACATTATGGCGAATGTGAGGAACATGAAAAAGTTAGATGAAAAAATCTCGACAAAATCTTTTTTACCAATTAATAATATTAAATGTCTTATGATCATTTGATCGGTGATCATGCCAAAAAAAGTAAGTATTTTTAACATAGTCAAAATGATCCAACTATCGATATTGAAAAAAATATGTTTTAACACGGTTTTATTAGGATTTTTTGATGAATTAAAAAATATTGAATGAAATTATTTAATCCCCTATTAACCATTAAACAAAAATGGCATCATCATGATTTTTGAGTTATGATTGAATCATGTAGGAAAAATAAATTTTAAACCATTCATTAATAATTCATTTGAGAATTAAAAAATTATTAACATCATATTATAATGATAATCATTTATTTTTTTCCATTTAAAATCAAAACTTGAAGAGCTTAAAATATATTTACTATATTTGAAATTCATTAATATTATGGAATATAATGAAAAAAAAATATAGGGATTAGGGCTTTTTTATTAATAACGTTAATTAAGATAAAAGATTTTTAAAAATCTTAAGGATAAATATTCCTTTTTTTTTTATATATTAATTGGGAAAATTTGTACTATAGACTTTTTAAGTTTTAAAAGAAAAATTTAATTAAATTAAAGCATATTAATCACTTAGTTTATTTGATTTTTCAAGGTAGGGAATTAAAAAAAAATGTCATATATTACAGTACCTGGTGCCTGTGGGGTTGCAATTAAATGTAAGGATGGAGTCATTTTAGGAAATGACAGGCGAGCTACATGGGGATATACAGTGACTAATAAATCCACGAAAAAGGTTTTTATGATAACCGATCATATAGGCTTAGCTGCCTATGGTCTTATAGGTGATTTTCAGATTTTGGTAAAAATTTTACGAGCACAAGCAAATTTATATAAAATTGATTCTGGAGAGAAAATTTCCACAAGAAGTCTAGGAAAATTAGTTTCAAATTATTTATATTCTCGTAAAATGTATCCATTATATACAAATCTTATAGTTGCTGGAATGGATAATGAAGGGCCACAACTTTATACCTTAGATGCAATCGGCTCATTGATTCCTGATGATTATGGAACTGCGGGAACTGGAATGTTAATGTCAATAGGCATTTTAGAAGCAGAATATAAATCTGGTATGACACTTACTGCTGGAGAGAAATTAGTAGAAAAAGTGATAAGAAATGCAATTAAAAGGGATGCCATGTCCGGAAATGGAATTGATTTATTATCTATTTCCAAAGATGGAGGTAAAGAAAAACATATTAAAATAAAAGAACTTGGAGAATAGTTTTTTAAATGTTTTTCAATTAGAGTTAAAAATTAAAAAATAATTTTATAATATTTTTTCACATATTTATTTACTTGGTATAGGTGATTACATTTTGAAACTGATTAATAATCGATTCAAAGATATCAGAGATATAGAATTATTCTCAAAGGAAGATATTTATGGAATTAAAAGTCAGCTTACGATATATCAATCAGAATATGCTGATACTTTGCAGGTAAATAATTATTTAAAACAACTATTATATTCTGAAATTCTCGATTTTTTTTCATATTATTTAAAAAAGATTAGAGAATTATTTGATAAGTATATAGTTCCAACAGAAGTTACCAAATCAATAAATATTTTAAGTTTTCAAGGTCTGAAATCCGGTATATTTAAAGAACTTAATTATATTATAGTGAATTTAAAAAGTGTAAATTTAAATGCAAATAATATTAGAAGATTTTTTAAAAAAAATTCTTATTTAGAGGATTTAATAGAAAAAAATAATTTTCTTCTTGACGAAGCCAATAAATTGGTTATTGATTTTGAAGTGCATGTAGAAAAAATAGCAAATATTTATGATAATGATGTTTATTTATGGTTTCAAATAAATCAAATTAAAAATTTGTGGTTCGTATTAAATCCTATTCCCGATTCAATAGAAGTCTGGGAAGAAACAAAAGAATTAATTAATTTTATAGAAAATTTAAACGAAGAATTAAAGAAAAAGAAGAAAAAAGATGACCATAGGCATGTCATTCATTTTGAAGAAGTCTATAGATTTTGCATTGAAAAGCAAGAAAATCAGATTCTTTACCCCGAATTACTTTATCTTCTATATTTAAATAATATATTTGAGGAATATGCAGAACAAGATATTGAAGATGATATTGATAAAGATATTAAAAATACATCTTTAGGAGAAACAATAAGTCCTGTTATAATCAAGATATTTAAGGTATTATTAAGAGAGATCCTTGATCATGTCGTTGAAGTAAATCCAAATTATAATTTAAGAGAAGATCTAAAAAGACTTGATGGAAAAGGATTTATAGAGCAAAAATTAAATAACTTTCTTCCTAGATTATTAGAGAATTATTTAAAAGCACTAGATAAAAAATATCAAGATATAATTGATAGTAGAAGTGAAGATGATGATTCTCAAGACATTATTGATTTATATTCAGGGAAAATAGATAAATTTATTACTAAATTATTGGAATTCACTTCTTATTTATCAAATATTGAAACTTTTTTAGGTTCTTATGATATGGTTACATCTTCTTTAAAACAGATAATTACTATTGTAGTAGATGAGATTAATCGCAAAAAAAATGAATTTTTAAGTTATTTAACTACTATAAAAACAGAAAAAAACCGAGAGGACGTTAGAAATTTCATTTCATTTAAAATTTCTGAACTTAGTGACTTGATCAATAAATACGAAGAAGAGACATCCGTAATTATTAAGGGAGAGTTTCCACAATTGGAAAACCTTAGGAAAATCTCAGAGAATTATAAAGGAAAAATTCAAAATATTAAAACTGAAGTTAATACACAATTAGAATTATATAGAGATAAAAACATTGATCTTTACCAAACAATAACACAATGGGAAGAAAATTTTAATCGTAAAAGTCAACAATTAAATTTTTTGGTTTCCTTATTAATCAAGAGAATAATTAAAAGTTTTCAAGGTTTAATTGAGAAAGAAGGGCCTTTACTTGAAGGAATAGATGCTATAGCGCAACAAGGTGGGAATGAAGAAAGCTTATCAATAGACTTAAAATATGCAAATGTCATAGCAGACGAGTTATCTATGGAACAAATTAATGCAAGAATTAATGAAATAAATTCAAAGATAGATTCAATAAAAAATGATATAGTCATGTATGAATATGAAAGAAAGAAATTTGAAGATCAATTAAAAAAACGTGAAAAATTAAGTAAAGGACTTGATATTACAGAAGCGAAATGTTCTGTTTGCTTTAAAGATATTGATTTTTCAATAGATCAAGTTATTAAATGTGCCCACTGTGGAGGTTCATTCCATTATCTGTGCGTTGCATTTTGGTTATCAAAATATAATTCATGTCCTACATGTCAAAATTGTTTTGTCGTTCCTGATTCTGGTTTATTTGATTCTGATGATAATCGTTTATAGTAAATTTGAAAAGAATTTATTTTAATAATCTTCATTTGTTTATTTTATTTTTTAATATATTTCTTGATTTCTAAATTTCTTACTGAAAAATTTGAATCTAAATATAATATTATAGAATGTTTTGGAAATCCATTATGCTCATGAAAATGAACATAATGAAGAGGCCAATGATTAATTTTAGATTTATCTTGTTTAATCAAGGTAATATCTCTACCAAATATCATCTTCTTACATACAGGGCAAATAGTTAATAATTTTCGCATTAAAAAAGAGCGAGTTTCAGATTTATTTAATGATTTTTCCATAAAATTCAATCCCATTTATACTACTTTTTATAAAAAGATTAAAAAGGGGCACTAAAATTTAGAATATCATTTTAACAATCAATGAAAAAATACTAGCTTACATTAAATTAATTTATACTTGCGGAGGAATGATAATAATTTTAATTGTTAAATAAATACCAAAACTAATCATGAATAATGCGCTTAGAATCAAGATTTTCTTGTAAATTGATGGGTTTAAAGAACGCCCTCCGAGATAAACAAATATTGATATTGGAACATAAAAAATAAAATCACCCAGTTCATGTCCTAAAAAAAAGATAAGAATTCCTATTGGATTTTCAAAAGAAATGTTTAAATTTATCATCAATCCTAATCCTGCAACAGCCCACCATAAAGTCCAATAGGGATTTGATAAACTCAGCAAGATTCCTCCTATAAAGCTATTTCCCTTAAAGCCTTTAATTTCTTCCTCAGAGAGGGAAAAATTAACTACAAATTCTTTTTTATAGACACTTTTTAGAGTTAGAAATCCAAAAATAACTAATAAAATTCCACCAATTACTCCGATTATCGTTAAAAAAAGAATATTTTGAAAAAATATTGAAACTCCAAGTAAAAGAATTATAATTAAACATCCTTCTAATACAGCATGTCCTAATATTATAAATAATCCTGCAAGATAACCTTTATTCCCTTCAAGAGATTTATTTATAGTAAAAGTTAATACAGGTCCCGGAGATAAAGCCCCTGTAAGTGCAACTAAAAAGGAAAGGATAAAAATTTCAAACATATTCTTTACACATCAATTTTTTCTTCACATGACCAACATCCTTCTTTCCGATTCTTAAGCGTTGAAGCACATTTCATGCAGTATTTAACTCCACATTTAGGACAAGAGTAGATGATACCTCGGATTGGTCCTTTATGGATAATACAGAAATCTTGGTCAGGTTTGATTTCCATTTCTGATTCAGTTATAGCAGTCTCTTTCATTATTCTCTTCTTTTCAAACGCATCTAAGGGCTCTTTTTCAGGGACTGCATCCTTCTTTTTAGGTTCCTTTTCTGGCCCATCTAGTTTTTTAATATCTTCTTGGGATTTTTCAGTATATGGTAGGGCTTGTTTTTTCTTAGTTTTTACGACAAAGATAGCTCCAATTACTCCCGCAATGATTATAACTAAAATTATTACTATGAATAGTATATCTGGTTCAGGGGGGGTGATTTTATCCTTTTTCTTTTTAGGCACCTCTTCTTTTTTTCCGTCCCCATTACCATCATCATCTCTAAAATCATATAAAGTTATTGGGGGTTGCATCAAAGGATAATTATCCTGAATTCCTGCAGAGACGTTTATAGAATATGGGCTATTACCAATCCCATCTTTATCAGGATCAGTACCTGTATAATTATCCCAATAATTACCATGAGTACCATTGTCCCAATCGTTATTAATCACCATATCTGTTGCATGTATCGAATTATTGACAAAGGTATTGAAGTAAACTAAATTCATATTACAATCAGCACTATCTATATCTAAACCTATACTGGAACTATTTGTAATTAAATTTAATGTAATTGTTGTATTATCAACATCACGATATAAATAAATCGCTATAGGATTTTTATGGAAATAATTCTTTCTAACTTCATTATTATAGCACTGTTCTCTTAGATATAATCCATAATTTTGATTTTCTTCAAATCTGTTATTATAAATCGTATTATTTTCTGAAAATGAGAGTCGAAAACCTATATTATCATTCCCCGTAATATCATTTCTAGTAACATTATTTCGATGGCATGAGAAGTCGAAATATAAACCCCATACCCCATTCTCTCTCAAATTATTATCTATAATTTGTCCATCACTACAAGTATCTAAATGAATTCCCACGTCATCGTTTCCATTACATATAGACCCAGAAATTGTAACTCTCTGGCAATTGTATATATATATTCCTGAATATACTGTATTATTATTAGTTATACAGTCGATTATTTGATTATCGTCACTATCCCAATAATAGAAACCATAAATCCCATCATTAGCAATGACATTGGTATATATATTATCAAAACAATCAAAATAACTCCAGACTCCAATTGAAGCATTCGAAACATCTACATTGGAAATAGTGCTACTATCAACGTTATATAAGATTATTTGACCAGCATTAGCAAAATCCGCTTCGGTTAACCCTGATTGAGAAATATACTGATAAACGATTTTATCATTAACAGTATTAGTTTGATATATTGTATTTGTAGCCATATATGCTCCAGATGCAGAGATTAAATTAAATCCAGCCCCATAAAGACTATTCCCTGAGAAATTTTCAAATCCCGAATTAGAAAAAACAATACCATTAGGATCATTACTAATTATAATATTATCTGACACAGTGTTATCATCACTATTGGCATGAAAATAAATATCATTACCCGTGTTTGTAATAAAAATATTATCGCTTATAGTATTAAAATCACTCTGCCAATACAGATACATCCCTCCAACATTAATTTTAATCCGATTATGACTAATATTGTTGTACTGATATCCTCTCATATAAATCCCATAATCACCATTATTCGAAATCGTATTGTTGAAGACTGTAATATTCGTCATAACTTCTGATATGTGGTATAATCTGATTCCATAATTCTGATTGTAACTAATATTACAATTCTCTAATGTTCCATTATAAACATTCCTAAAGTATATACCTGCCTCATTAACCCCAGGTCCCGCGTTATTTATAGAACAATTTCTAATTGTAAAGTATCCGTTCGCATTTTCGATAAAAATACCATAGGAGTTGCCATTTGCATCAATAGTAGTATCTTCTATCAATGTTTCTTCTGGATAGCCTGTTAAATAAATCCCTATTTGATTAGTTAATATATTATTTCTAATTATCGTATCTGCTGAATTAAGTATCTCAATTCCATAATCAACATTGTTATATATTACATTTCCTATGAGTATGCTCCCATTTGAGCCATCCTCTATTCTGATTCCAATATTTTGTAAATTAGATCCTGTATCAAATATTTCATTATTATGTAATTCATTTTTATCAGCCTCATCGAGCCTTATTCCATAATCATCATTATCCTTGATTATATTATCAATAATATCGTTTGAATCACAAACCGTATGTAGATAAATACCTGAATATGAATTGTCTCGAAGGGTATTATCAATTATTATATTATCAACGCAATCACTAAACATTTCAATCCCATAAAAATTATTAGAATAAGCAGTATTTTCTCTAATAGGATTATTGTTCGATTGAAACAGAAAAAATCCATTAAACGTGTTTGAGAAACAGGTATTATTTTCAATCGTATTATTGTCAGAAAAAACTATATAAATGGTATGCCAGTCATTATTACCCCCAGAATTATTTATTATAGTGTTAAAATTGCTACTATCAATTCTTATCCCATATCCATTCACACTACCATCATCATTCCAATGAACCCGGTTATAATTTATCAAATTATCTGTACTCCCTGATGATAATACAATCCCTGATCCATTGTTATAACTCGCGCTGTTATCTGTTATATTATTTTTGTAACAAGAAATCAAAGTGATACCAGCTATATTATTGGAATTTGCAGTACTATTGAGAATAGTGTTATTATTACAATTATTCTCTAAGCGTATTCCACCTCGATAATTATCATTTGCTATGAGATTCTTTATCGTTATATTATTAGATTCCCAGAGGATTATCCCATAATTGTTCAGACTATAGTTTCCATAGATAATCTGTCCGTTATTGGTATTGTTAAGAATTAAACCCCCATCATAATTATTGAGACTTGAATTATAGCATGTAATATTAAAAATAAAAAAATATACGTTTGAATTTATTATATTAATACCATAGGAAGTGTCATTAAGATCAAGAGTTAAATTCTCGATTCTATAGGGATCACTCCAAGTACCTGAACCGCTACACCATTGTTGACTAACCGCCCATGTCCAATTAGGAGCTCCAACTCCTGTAGCTGTGGCATTTATAAATATCATATTAAATCCATCATCCCAGAGGGGGTAATTATCTTGACTGCCAGCAGTTCCATAAATGCTATATGGTGTATCTCCAATACCATCATCATCAAAGTCTGCTCCTGTATAATTATCCCAGTAATTCCCTATCGTTCCATTATCCCATTGATTATATGTCCCATTATCTACGGCATGGATAAAATTATTTAAAAAAGTATTATTGTAGAAAGAATTATTAGAATTTATAGATTGTATTATTCCAATACCCATATTTAAATTATCTTGAATGGTGTTATCTTTAAAGGTGTTATTATTCGCCCCACTATAGATGTAAATTCCCGCATCAGAGGTGTTAAAAATTAAGTTCATACAAATAAGATTTTCATGAGAATTACCAGTTAAATAAAGTCCATGAGTACTATTATATATAATGTTAGTTCTAAAAGTATTATTTCCGCTTCCAGTAATATAAATACCTGTAGAGGGATTAAATTTTATTTTATTATTCTCAATTGTATTATTTCGGCATTTATTTGCCAACCATATACCATTTGCTGCATTATTATTAAGAGAATTATTTAAAATAGTGTTAAAATCACATTCTACATTTACATATATACCATTATTTTGATCAGATGCTCCTATATTTTGAGCAGTGTTATCTACTACTGTATTATTTTTACAATATTCATGGATGTAAATACCTTGATCCCAGTTATTAGAGATAAAATTTCCGACAATTGAGTTATTATCTGAATACCAATTAACATTAATACCATTATCTCTATTGTTTTTAATCATGTTCTGTGTTATATTATTAAAATCGCTATTACTCCAAATATATATCCCATTCATGATATTATCATTTGCTGTGTTGTTATAAACGGTGTTATAATTACTTAAAGCATAAAGAAGAATGCCATGATGGTCATTTCCATTCATAGTATTATTTATTATAGTATTATTGCTGCCACCCCAGATGGTAATACCATTTCCAAAAACATACGAAGTATATTCATTATAATTTAGATTATTTCCTTTTACTAAGTTCAAAGTACACCCTCCAGAGAGATAAATACCATTGTTAATATTGTAACTAAAATTATTGTAGAGAACAGAATTATTATGACTATTTGTAAGCAAGAGACCATAATATCCATATGCTCCCGTACAATTAACTACTGTATTATTTTCTGAGAGGACTAAATTAATTGAACCATATGCCTCATTGTAGCTTGTTGTACAATTATTAAAAGTGTTATTGTAGCCATATGTTAAGTAAATTCCTTCATAACAGTGAATCGCATTGATATTAGAAAAATAAGTATTATTAATATTATTTAGATATAGTCCGTAATTTGTATAGGAAACATTAAGATCAGATAAATATGAATTACTACACTTATATAATATTATCTGCCCCGCGTTAGTAAAGTTTGCATTATTTAGACCGATCTGATTCGTGTAGAAATATAAATTTTTTCCATTCACGGTATTATTATCGTAAATTAAATAAGTAGAATGATTTCCACTTGAAAAAGAAATGCTAAATCCACATGATGCTAATTTATTCGCTGAGTATATTGAATAATTACAGTTTAGAATATTTATCCCACTTCTGCCTTGGTCATAAATATTATTATTTTTTACAGTAAGAGAATTACTATCACTTAACTCAATCCCATCGTTCCCATTGCGATATATCGTGTTATTTTTAATGGTATTATCTGTACTTCTTGTTTTTATTAGGATTCCTTTTGAATTATCATGAATCGTGTTATTAAAAATAGTATTATACTTACAATTTGATTCGAAATAGACTCCGTAATAATTACAGTCAAATATTCGATTATGTCTAATGGTTGAATTACTGCTTGAAATAAAATGAATTCCATGAGCTTGTAGAACTGGACCCCATGTATCAACAATGATATTATATTCAATTGTATTATTTACGCAACCTGATATATATATTCCAGCATCACTATCTTGGAAAAAATAGTTTTTCCTTATTAAATTATTATCAGAATTAGATGTAAAATACATCCCATACTCTTCGTTTTTAATGGCAGTATTATTAGAAATGGTGTTATTATCTGCATTTGAAAAATAAAATCCATATCCATTGAAACCACTGTCATTATCATCCACTTTATTATAAGAAATATTATTACTATGAGAGTTAATTACTCGAATTCCATATCTATCGTTTCTTTTTACTTCGTTGAAGATAACTGTATTGTTATAACTGTTTAATCCCATAAATATTCCTGAAAATACATTGTCATTCAGAGTATTATTGTACGCGGTATTATTTGTGCTCCAATCATTAAAAAGGATTCCCGATTCTCCATTATATGAGCAATTATTATCTTTTATAAATCCTCTCGTAGAATTTTCAATTTTTATCCCCGCATCCCAAGTTCCTGTACCACTATCGAAAATTTCACAGTTCCTAATTTCAAAATACGAATTTGTGGAATTTTCTATGTAGATACCACTCCCTGTAGGTGAGCTTGAAGCATCCATTGTAATATTCTCAATAATATAGGGATTGTTCCAGGAGCCATTTCCTTGAACCCATTCGTAAGTTTCAACAATTGACCAATTATCGCCCGTAATGTGAATATAGGTAAAGTTTGACCAAGAACTGCTCGTTTCAAGCTCATATATTGGTGGATCAATGCTTATATAATTATTTTCTTTATTAGATGGAATAAAGTTATTGTTTTGCCTTGTAAATGAGAGATACATAATTATGAGGAAAAAAGAAAAAAGTATTATTTTATTGCGGGGACTATTTTTCATAATTTTTACACAACCTCTGATGAATTATATCTGAATAATCCAATCCAAGTTATTGGTTTTCTTAATTCACAACAATATATAATTTCTTTTCAATGATTTTATAATAATCTGACACAAAAGTAAGAAATATAAAATCTAAGATCAATAAATTAATTAATTTAAGAGAAATTTGATATCTTAAATAAAAATATATTATAATCTAAGTATATATCCTATAAAAGACGGAGACGAGATTCTAATTATTCCGTCAAGTATAGCAGGACTTATTCTCTAATCTGACCCGTCCCGTATATGACAAACTTAGTTGAGGTCAATTGATTTACTCCCATAGGACCTCTCGCATGTAATTTCTGAGTAGAGATACCTATTTCTGCTCCAAGCCCAAATACTCCTCCGTCTGTTAAACGAGTTGCTGCATTATGATATACCGCCGCGGCATCCACTTCGTATAAGAATCGTTTGGCATCTTTTTTATTCTCAGTAATTATTGATTCTGTATGTTTTGAATCATACTTGGTTATTATCTCAATAGCTTCATCAATATCTTTAACAACCTTAATGCATACAATTAAAGAGAGGTATTCTGCCATTAAATCATCTTCAGTTATGGGTATAGTATCTAATACTATGTTCTGGGTAATCTCACAACCTCTGACCTCTACGTTTTTCTCTTTTAAAGCCTTAATTATGAATGGAATGAAATCGTCTTTGATTTTCTCATGAACTAAGATTTTATCTAATGCATTACATACTGCAGGATAAGAACATTTCGAATTTATAATGAGTTTCTTGGCCATTTCAAAGTCCGCATCATAATTTACAAATATGCTAACAATCCCAATGCCAGTTTCAATAGTTGGAACCGTCGAATTCTGTACTACTCGCTGAATTAATTCTTCTCCTCCTCTTGGAATGATTAGATCAATGTAGTCTTTTAATTTCAACATCGCTCCAACAAATTCTCTATTAGTATCTCTCACAATTTGAATGCAATTCTCTGGTAATCCTTCATTAACTGCAGATTTATGTAGAATATCTGCTATTAAAATATTAGAATTAATCGCTTCGCTCCCGCCTCTTAAGATAATTGCGTTACCTGCTTTTAAACAAAGACCTGCAGCATCAGCAGTTACATTAGGGCGAGATTCATAAATTATTCCAATTACTCCTAAAGGAACTTTTATTAAACCTATATCTAAACCATTTGGTCTTTTCCACCTATCAATTTCCTCGTTAATTGGATCTGCTAGAGCTGCAACATCTTCTAAACCTTGAGCAATGTTTTTGATTTTATCTGAATTTAAAACTAAGCGATCAATTTTCGCTTGATCTAATTTATTGCTTTCTGCATTTTCTAAATCCTTTTTGTTGGCTTCAACGATTCTATCTGTTTGCTTTCTTAATTCCTCTGCCATTCTTGATAAAGCATTATTTTTAGAGGTAGTGGATACATTCTTTAAGATAAAGGCAGCTTTTCGAGCCTTTTCCCCAATTATTCGCATCTCCTCATCAATTGTCATCATTAATCCCTCTATCTAAATGATAATATCTTTTATTTTTTCTTTATTTTTGAGCAATAAAATAAGTACCTATTTCCTCTCCTTTTAAAATATTCTTTAGAATATTCTTTTTATTAAATGAAGTGATTATTGTAGGAATTCCGATGTTAGTTAGCTTCTTTATAGCATTTATTTTACTCTTCATTCCTCCGAAAGTTATTCCTCCGTCTAAATCCTCAACTAATTTTTCTAATTCTTTATTTATTTCAGTAATTTCTGGAATAACTTTACTATCTTCATGGATTTTGGGATTTTTATCGCATAATCCGTCTACATCTGTTAAAATTATTACGAGATCTACAAATAATAATACAGCTACTAAAGCTGAAAGAGTATCATTATCACCATAGCTTAATTCTTCAATAGCAACAGAATCATTTTCATTGATAATAGGAACAATTCCCTTCTCTAAAAGTACTTCTAGAGTATTCCTAACATTTGCACGTCTCGTGGAATCTTTAGTATCATCTGCAGATAATAAGATTTGACCAATATTTAATCCATATATATTAAACTCCTCTTGATAAATGCTCATTAGATGAATTTGCCCTACGGATGCGAGTGCTTGAAGATTTCTATATTCTTTTGGACGATCTTTCAAACCAAGTTTTGCAAGACCACAACCTATTGCTCCACTGCTAACTATAATTATAGAATATCCCTTATGAATTAAATCTGCCACTTCCTTCACAAAATTGTGGATTTTTTCACGATAAATCTCAGCCACTCCATCTGTGATCATTTGGGTGCTTACTTTAATGACAATTTTTTTATTTTCAGAAGGAAATATTCTCATAATTACATTAAAAATATAGACATTGATAGAATTTAGATTTTATTTCGAATATAGAAAAGTTAGAAAAAAAAAAATTAAGTAAAGGCATCAAAAACAGGACTTAGGATTGCAAATATAATTGCTATTAAAATAATTATTGGAATGCTTATAATAAAGAAAAGATACACCCCTTTTATAACTCCTCTATTCCATGCTTTAACGCCATCTTTAAAATCTTGTCTCACATTATCTTGCCAATTTACGATATCTTCTTGAATCTTTTTCTTTCTGTTTTCCCACTGTTCTTTTGTTTCTAATTGTTTTCTCTCCATATCTGTTTTCCAAGATACAATTTTTTTATTAAATTCTTGTCCAACTTTCTTAAAAAATTTCCCTGATTTTTCTTTACTATTTTCCCATAACTCTTGATTCTTTTTTGCCTGATCCTCTAAAGAATTTTGAAAATCTTTAAAACCGTCCTTAATTCCTGAGACAAAACTACCCCAACCTTTAAGGAAAGGATTTTCCTTTTTCTTGTCTTGTTCTAAATCATTTGAACTATTTTCATCACTCATAATTTTCATAAATCCTTTTAATATTTAACTTTCTCCTAATTTGAATTTTTTTTCTAAAAATGACACATTGCAAATTCTACAATTTCCTTCTAATATAGAAACTAATTTCGCACAATTTTCATGATATGGTCCATCACATTTCTTACAGGCCCAAATTTTTGTATCTTTCTCATCAAAAACGCCATCAGCACAACTACACTTTTGTACAGATAATTTTGATTTGATATCATCATAGGAAATTTTTTTTATATTCTTTATTATTTTTAATTCAATTAATTTTAATAAATCCCAATTAAGGAGTCCATCTTTATTTTTCTTAGAACTCAAATTATTCTACTCTATTAATTTAATATCTTTTAATTAAAAAATATGGTATATAATCTATCAATTAATTAAAAGTAAAATCTCTTATTTATTTCATGAGAATAAAATTTTTTAATTATTTTGAATAATACAAGGTAAGAACAGAATATAGATTATAGTTTTTAAGATGGATTTTACACAATTAGTAAAAACACCATTGTTTCAAGCATTTTCGGAATTAGGAAAGAGAATTTTTTTACCTGAGGGAATAATTTATTGGTCAAGGCGTGCGGAAAAAGAAGCTGATTTAATCGGGACGATAGGGACTGCTTTTGGATACGAGAAAGATTTCATTGATGGTGGTTCAGATGATTGGAGTCCTTGCCATTTAAAAGATTTTAAAGATTATTCAAGCTTAAACATAAGATCAATTGTACCATACGCTTCAGTTGGAGGAATTGCAGGCATTAGAGAAATTTGGAAGGACTGGATACTTAAAAAAACTAAATATAATGAAGAAACAGAAAAGGAAAAAATAAATTTGATTGATAAATATATTACTACCCCAATTGTAACTCAAGGAATCACGAACGGGATTTTTATGAGCTGTAGTCTCTTATTAAATCCAGGGGAATATATAATTATACCTAATAAGCGTTGGGGAAATTATGATAATATTATTACAAGATTCATTGATGCAAGAATTAAATCATTTAATTTCTTTAAAGACCAAAAAATTGATATTGAAGGTTTAAAACAAGCAATTAAAGAGATCTCAACGAAACAAGATAAAATTGTCCTCTTATTAAATTTTCCAAATAATCCAACGGGTTATGTGCCTTCAAAGGATGAAGCTATTGAAATCGTTAATGCTTTAAAAGAAATTCAAAAAGAATTAAAAAGACCAATTATAGTTTTAGTTGATGATGCATACGAACCTTTTATATATAATGATGAAGCATTAGATAAATCGATATTTTATGATTTATTAGAATTAGATGAAGATGTTATTCCCATTAAATTGGATGGAATTTCAAAGGAACTTTTAGCATATGGAGGTAGAGTTGGTTTCGTAACAATTGGATTAAAACCCAACTGGGTTGAAAATGATGAACAGTTAGAAATTCTCAAAAAAGAAATAAATAATAAACTAGAAGGGATAAATCGTAGTACAATTTCAAATACAAATCATTTTTACCAAGCAGTTACACAAAAAATGTTTATAGATAAGGGAGTAAATAAAATCATACAAAAACGGGAAAAAATAAAGCTTTTATTACAAAAACGATACGAATTAATAAATTCTGAGTTAGCAAAAATAGAAAGTTCAGATTTTTCAGTAGATCCTAACTCTGGAGGATTTTTTCTTTTTGTTAATCTGAATCCTAATAAAATTAAAGCCCCCGAATTTGCAAATCATCTATTAAAAAAATATAAAGTTGGAGTAATCCCTATTGAAAAGCGAGATGATAATATAAATGGGATTAGAATTGCATATTGCTCAATTGACCTTGAAAAAATACCCGAATTTATAAACAGAATAAATTTAGCCTTAAAAGATTTTTAATTTTTTCAATTTCTTTTTTGTAGTCTTTAAGTAAATTTATATATATCCTCTTTCATAATAACATTATATCCTATATTTTAATTTAAAAAATAATTAATTTAGAGTGAGAAATAATGAAATTATTTATGATTGACAAGGGAGAACTCAAAGAAGTTAAAAAACCAGTGTTTTCAATAGGCGACGTGTATCTCATTGATGATGAAACGACAATTTTCATTTGGATCGGTTCAAAATGTAGTGTTGATGAGAAAACATCTGGTGCAGCTCAAGCTAGAACATTAGATCAACAAAGAGGAGGATCTGCTAAAATAATTACAGTTGATCAAGGTCAAGAGACCGCACAATTCTTAAAATTAATCTCTTCCTTAGGACCAATGAAAATTGTTGAGAAAAACATAGCTAAAACATTATTGAAAGATGTTTCTACGGGAGATTGGGCGGGATTTGATGAATGGATAAATGTGTTATATCGAATTTCTTCTGAAGAATTTGAAGATATAAATTCTATGAAAATGATTCAAGTTCCCTTTTCAAAAGATTCTTTAGATGGAGAAGATTGTTTTGTTGCGGATTTAGGAAATAAAGTGTATATTTGGCAGGGAGGCAGGTGCAATGTCAAAGAAAAGGTTAAATCGGGTCAATGGGCCAGATCCATTGATGCCGACCGTGCTGGTGCTCAAAATGAGAGAATATTTGAAGAGGGAAATGACGCCGAATTTATTGCTGCTTTAGGGAGAGGTGAAAATTATAAGGAATCTGATGCAGTTCAAATAAAAGCAGAATCTGTTATGGAAGGGCAAGACGCAGATGATAAAGTAGCCGCAGCAATTCAACCCGAACTCAAGTCATCCGTATCAGATGCGGCTCCTGAAATGAAAAGTGTAGCTCCCTCTAGCCCGGCTCCTCAAGCAACGGGCTCAACTGCCTCAAGTGCGGGTCCAGGAATGCCAGGTCGCTCTGATGGGGATATTATTACAATTGAAAAATCTGAAGGAAGGAGAAAATGCCCAAAATGTAATAATGAAAACAAGTCTCTTCTTCATGAATCTATTGATAAGGGAAATATCATCCTTGATTACCCACGAATGTACGGTAAAAAGTATAAGTGCGGCGAATGTGGCTGTGAATGGCGTGAAAAGTAATTTATTCCTAAATATTACAATTTAATGATTTTGAATTTTATTTTCAACTTTTATTTTTTAACTTTTTTTATACAATTAAAAAGAAATTAAATTTTTACTTAAACTAAAATAATAAATAAACATATCATTTGATAATATCTTGTAACTATTACTATTTTTAATTTTTACAAATAGCAAATTTTAAAATTAAATAGTTTATAATATTATAAAATTTTAATTTATTATTTTTGGAGAAATATAAAATGAGTGAAATTACAGAAGTTAAAACATCGATTAAAAAAATTGTTACGATTTTTACAGAAATAAAAGGAATAAATTCTGATTCAATTTCAAACTTAGAGAATTATCCAGATAAACTATTGGAGTTAGTTGAGAAATTTGAACAAGAAAAAAACGATAATGTAAGAACAATAGAATCTAATTCTGAAGAAATGAATAATCTAAAAAATAAAATCTCTCAAAATAATCGGGATGTTATAAAATTTGAAGAAACCAATGTTGATTTAATAAATAAACAAAAAGAAATAACTGAGAAAATATCCAAAACTGAACAAGAATTAACTGATACTCAAGAAAAGATAAATAGTTCCCAACAAGAACTTGAAATTCGTAACACTCGATTAAAAGAAGTAGAAGAAGAGATTCAAGAACTAAGAAAAACACTAGATGAATTTGAAAATAAAATTAAAGAAATGGAAATCCAATTAACTACGGATTATGAAAAAAAAGAGAACTATATCAATTCATTTGAGAACAATGTAAATGCAATGAAATTGTTGATTAGAAAGAAATATATTATATCACCTCAATTACAATTAATTCAAGCATTACAAGCAGATACAACACTAGATTTAAAAAATATGTTAATCGCATTGGATATAAGGGAAAATATTGCAAAGGGAATACTTTCAAAAATAATTGAAGAGGGAGGCCCTTTAGAATATGACGAAGCTAGTGGAAAAGTATTATTAAAATCGGAGGTTGATTTTTAAACATGAGTTCAAATGATATATTAGCTTTAATTGAACAATTTGAAACTGCTTTTGATACTTATCAGCAGGGTTTAAAAAAAAATCATAACGATATCCTTTCAAATTTTAGCATTATCTGGAAAAAAATAAAGGAATTGCAGGTTAAAAATGAAAAGTTACAAGAAACAATTCAAACTCAGAATTCGGAATTAATGGGATTAAGAACTCAATCTGAGGAATTAGATAAAAAATTAAATAAGTTAAAGTCCACTAAAGATGAATTAACCTCAAAAAATACTGAATTAAATAATACGCTCGAAAAGAATACTACCGATCTTAAAAAACCTCAATTTGAGTTAGAGACTTTAACTTCTAAGTTAAATGATGTAAATGGTAAAATTTCTACAAAAGATTCCGAAAAAAATACACTAGACCAGAAAAAGATTGATTTTGAACATAAAAAGCAAGACATACAAGTAGAACATGATAAGAAAATGGAAGAATTGGAGAAAAAGATTTCAGAATTAAAACAAAAGAACTTCTTTTCAAACTTCTTAATTGAGAATTCGGATGATGAGATTCATGAAGTCGGCATCTTAGCTAAAATAATGGAACAAGGAAAAGGCAATTTAAATGAGATAAAACAACAACTTGATGTACCTCCGATAATGGCTGTAAGGACAATAAAACAACTTGCTGTAAAAGAAATTATCAATCTTGATGAAGATACAAATGAAATTACATTACCCTAAATTCTTAATTAATAATGACTTTTTATTTTTTTTTCTACCATAATCTATATTATTTTTCTATTCTTATACTATAATATAGAGGTTAGTAAGAATTTAGATTAAATAATAATAAAGTTGAAAAATATGCCTGGAAATGATAATTCCCTTGTAAATGGAATGACAAAAAGGATTCTTTTTCAATCAATGGAAGTAATTATGAAAAATCTACAATTAAATATAAACCATCTAAATGAGAATTTTAAATATACTCAAAAATTCATAGATTTATTATATGATGGTCTAAAAAACAATCGTAGGTTTTTCCTTCTCGCCAGTGGTAGAAGTGGTATGATTCTTCAATGTTTTGCCACTAGATTAGTCCATTTAGACGCAGAAGTGCATATGGTATCAAATATGGTGAGTATTCCGGCTTTAAGAAAAGAAGATATTTTAATTGTTCTTTCGGGGTCAGGAAAAACATCTATAGTAGTAAGTTTATTAAATAATTATGTGAATACAGTGAAACCCTATAGTATAGTCTCTATAACATCTCACCCTGAAACAATAATAGGGCGAGTTGCGGATATCTGTATTAAACTTAAAGGGCGAACTAAAAGGGATAAGATAAAAGCTACTGATCCAAGTAAAGATCGTGCGATATTAACACCTGAGGGAACTGCTTTTGAACAAGTAGCTTTTACATACTTGGACGCGATTATAGCTGAATTAGCCATCAAGCTTGGAAAGACTAATGAAGATATGTTAAAAAAACATTCAGAATCGACTTAAAAAATAATACTACTCTACATTTATAAAAGATCTCTCTAAGTTGTTATCGAAAAATTTATAATATGTATAATAAATTTAGTATTTGTGCCCTTTTTTATATTATTTCATTGAAGATTATTCTGATGATAATGAAATCTCCAAAAGGGCGCATACATATTCAATTTAATAATATATAAATTTAAATTATCTTATTTGTATTTTCAATATATAATTTACTTTAAAAAGTATAAATTTATCTAAAAAAAGAGTATGAATTTAAAATGGTAGGAGATCCCTCAGATTCTGGAACGGAAGCCTCTAAGGAAATAAGAAAGTTAGCAAATGATAAGAAAAAAATGCTAAGAGTAATAACTTTCTTGAAAGATGGGATGATTGCTATTAACGATGCGTTTGATACGTTTTCTTCAACTATGAAAGATTTTTCAAGTTCATTAAAAAAGGTTCAAAAGGATCTTAAAGGTGTATTTGATGAAGATAATATTGAATATTTATCGGCTTCTGTTGAAATGCAAGAAATGGGTTCTGGAAAATATAAACGTCAAGCAGCGAATACATTAGCTCAATTGTTAATGGGAAAAACAGATGTTACGGTTTCTGCTACGTCTTCTCAACCTGCGTCCACATCTGCGAGTCCTGCAGCGCCTAGTGCTGGACCCCCCACTAAAGGACCTCCAAGTTCTGAACCCCCCACTAAAGGACCTCCAAGTTCTGGACCCCCCACTAAAGGACCTCCAAGTTCCGGACCTCCTACTAAAGGACCTCCTACTAAAGGACCTCCAAGTTCCGGACCTCCTACTAAAGGGCCTCCAAGTGCTGGACCTCCTAGTGCTGGACTTCCAAAAGCACCTCCAGCTCCAAGTGCTGGACCTCCAGGTAATGCTCCTAAAGTATCTAAAAGCCAACTTAATACAGCTTTTATAAGGAATGAAATGATGAGTGCATTAAATGATTTAAAATCTGTATTGGGTAAGAAATAAATACATCATAAAATTCAAAATCATTTATTGCTTAACTTAAAATTCTATTATTTCATTATTTTATTTAAATATTTGAATCGAATAAATCATTTCTTAGATTTTAAATTAAGATGGGATCACCTACCTTAAAAAAAGAATTAGCTTCTAAAGTCGCAATTATTAAAGGAGAGTCCCCAAAAGAAAACGTTATAGATGGATTTAATAAATTAGGTGGGCTTCATAATTACATTGACGATGGAGATCAAGTTTTCATAAAATTTAATTTGACTTTACCTAATGGATTTCCTACGAATTCTAATTTTGACGTGCTTGAAACAATCATTAAATCATGTAAAGAAATTGGAGTTAAAAAAATATATATTGGTAGTTTCCCGCTTAATGGATTAACAATAAAAGCAATATCTGATATTTTGGATCTGGAACGATATTTTAAAAATCTTGGCGCAGAATTGACATTTTTGGACAATAGCGAATATTATCTTCCCAAAAAGACTAAAATAGAGCAATTGAAAGTTATTAAAAATAGATCTTTTAAAAAAGTAGAGATAAATAATAAGGAATTTGAAGTTCCAAGAATAATACTCGATTCTGATAAGTTAATCTCCATTAATCAAGTTAATGTTGATCCCTTATTCAAATATCGGCTGTCATTGCTTAATTCTTATTCGATTGTTCCACAGTATTACCAACACATTAAAAAAAAGGTGAGAGAAGGAAAGGATTACTTTTATCTTGACCAATATAAACAAGATTTAATATCAAATGTAATAGATGTATATTCAATAAAAAAACCTGATTTAGTTATAAATGATTTGTTTTATGTTCTTGAAGGAGCAGGTCCAATTATATATAAAGATTCCTCATTAAAAAAAACAGGCATAATGGTCATTGGAGATAATGTGATCACAGTGGATTTAATTACTTTACAATTATTAAATCTTGATTCATTTAGAAATGATCTATATGCTGAAGCAAAAGAAATATATTTAGATACTTTAGACTCTTCTAAAATAAAAATTTTTGGAGAAAAACCTGAAGATATCAAAATCAATCTTGAGTTATGTCCTTCAAAACTTACTGACATTAATGTTCAGAAGTTTTCTATTAAATCAGGAAGATATTGTTCCGGATGTTATAAACAGGCGTATCATTTATTAAATCTCATTAAAACAATTATGATTAAGGATTTAAAGTATCTTTCTAAAAACTCATTTTTAATTGGAGAAAAACCCTTAGAATCAGAAGTTATAGATTCTAATATAAAAAAGAAATTTGGAAACATTATTCTTTTTGGTGATTGTGCTATTAATAGTACTAAAGATCGTGATTTTCGAAAAAACAACAACAACAATTTAAATATTAAAAATAAAGAGCTAAGGTCAAAAAAAAATAAAGAAAAACGAAATAAAGATATTTTAGAAATTCCGGGATGTCCGCCTACTGATTTATTTCATTGTTTATTATTATTAATGAACTTTTTTGGTAAGAGGAATGTACCTACGCTTTATTTTTATTATAAAACAATTCTTTCATTAATTTATCTTAAATTTAAAAAAAGATTTGAAATGTGGGAGGTGCTATAATTTATTGGTGAATTCTTTTTTTAAAGAAAACTGGTTGAAAATATTAAATTTCAATCGAAATAGTGAAATTTATGATAAAATAACTCAACTTAAAGAATTAGTAAGGATTCCATTAACTCCGATAAAAATTAAAGGCCATATCCTTTATTATGCTTTTGAAGTTCTTTATTCTAAATTTATTAATGATCAACAGAATATCCTTGATATTATTATATCTCAAGAGAATAAACAAATCTTAGGGCTCTATCTATATAAAACTAAAAAAGTAGGAATACATGAAGAATATCAAAAATTGCCTCTTGATATTATACCTTATCAAGAAAATGATTTTGATAATCTAGATGAATTAATTAATAAAATTCAAACAATTATTATGGAAAAAAATGATGTTAAAATATCTTCTTTACGTATCTTTAAAGAATCTGCTTTAGATTTAATTGATGAGTATTGTAATACTCTTGAAAATATCTCTTTTTATGATTTTTTATATCAATTCTTAGAATTAATTCAAAATCTATTAAATAAAGAACTCTTGCTTTTATATCCAAAACCAAATGCTTATAAATTCCTAAAAGAAACCATAGATTTATTAAATGGAATAAAAATATCCAAAATATTTGAATTAATCTGTGAAATTTTACCAGATTTTGATGTTAGTTTTATAATTAATCTAAAAGAATTTCTCTTTATTTTTAAATTACAGAATCAGGTCTTTTATTCAGAAAAATCAAAACTTAGCTTTAAGACAATAGCATCTGAAGAACTTGGAATTGATAATAAAAAAATGACTCCTAATGAGATTTTATCTGTTGTTAGGGATAAATTAACATCAGAAACAGCATATTTCATGAATTTTAATCAGATTATTTCATTTTTAATAGACTTATTTGAATTGGAAAGACCTGTCAATAAAGATAAATTATTATTACTTTTTCAAAAATGTTTATATGGATTTAGAAGTTATGAGAATCTTTGGGCAATGACTCCTAAACCAAAGGTCTATAATGGTTTATTAAGATTTTTTATGAGAAGTATTGGAATAAATTTGAATTTTAAAAAAATCTCTCATTGGGCAATCCCAGAAATTATTTTAAATTTTTATGAATTAAACTATGGATTTAATAATAAAATTCTAATTATTCTTACAGATCTAAATAAGCAATCAACATTAGATCATAAAAATAATGATTTTATATCATTCTCTTTTAAGACTGCTTTTCTAATTGAGTCTGAGAAAGGTTCCCCAGCAAAATTTTCTTTGATAGAAAAAAATGAGATTATTAATGACAATGAAAAAAACTCGCTTGATTTAATAAGAAACAGAATTTCTGCTAAATATGGTTATATTTCTGCTGTTTTAAATCTAGATCTCTTATTTTTAAGGCGATTTATTGATGTATTTATTCTTAAATTCTATAAATTTCATCCTTTAGCTAGAATAAAGATTGTAAGAATGTTAAAAAAAAAGTATTTTTTTAATATATATCCTGAAATACCTCTCCTTAAATCAATAAGAAAAAAGGGAATATTTTCATTATTTAAAATTCTTTTGCCAGTATTGATTGATAACCATGAATTTTAATTATTTAATAAATCCTTTGGCTTTTAATAATTCTGCAGTTAATATTGAACCGCCCGCTGCACCTCTAATTGTATTATGACTTAGAGAAACGAATTTATAGTCAAAAACGTTATCTTTTCTTAATCTCCCTACGGTAACTGCCATCCCCTTATCGTTATCTCGATCTTTTTTAGGTTGAGGCCTATCTATATTATCCAAATAAATTATAGGTCGTATTGGAGCATAAGGCAAATTTAATTCTTGAGGCACTGAAGTAAAATCCTTCCAGATTTTAATGATTTCTTCTTTAGTGGGGATCTTATCTTTAAATTTCATATTTACGCTAGCCGAATGACCATCAACTACAGGGACTCTTGTACATGTAGCACTTATTTGAATAGATTCATCATTAATAATACCACTTTCTCCAACCTTCCCTAAAATCTTAGCCGGTTCTCTTTCTGTTTTTTCTTCTTCACTCCCTATATAAGGAACTATATTATCAATCATATCTAGCGAAGGAACGCCAGGATATCCTGCTCCTGAGACTGCCTGAAGAGTAGTAATAATTAATTTTTCAATCTTATATTCTGCTCTTTCAAGCGCAAATATTGGCGTTAAATAGCTTTGTAGTGAGCAATTTGGTTTTACAGCAACGAAACCTTTCTCAAAACCCAATCTTTTTTGTTGAATTGGAATTACATCTATATGGTCATGGTTAATTTCTCCCATTATCATTGGGACATCTGGAGTCCATCTATGGGCTGAATTATTACTAATTACAGGATAACCTTTCTGAGCATATTTATACTCAACTTCTTTTATTTGATCTTTTGTTGGCATTACAATTGCAGAAAAGACAAAACTAATATCTTGCGGTATTGAATCGTAATCTTGGACGTCTCTAACAATAATATTTTTTAAATCCTCGGGAATTGGGATGGGCATATGCCATTTAGCTTTAACGGCCTCTTCGTAAGTCTTCCCCGCGGATCTTGGAGATGCTGCCACATCAACTATTTCAAACCAAGGATGTCCCTGTAACAACCTAATGTAATTGGTTCCAACGATTCCCGTTGCCCCTAATATTCCAATTTTTATTTTTTCCATACATAACCAACATAAAAAAACTTATTAATCAATTATATCAGATAATATTGATTAATTTTATGGTTTTATTGTAAAAACATACATTTTAATTTTTTAAATTTCTTAACTAGAGTGTTATGTCTCATGATGATCGCAGAAAGAGGGAATTGCAACAGAGAACAGCTCGAATGCGACAACTTCAAGAAGTTAAAAAAAAAGAAGAAATGCTTCTTAATCAAGCCAATAAAGCCTTAGATGAAGGTAAAAGATTAGTAGATGGTAAGAAATTTAAAGAAGCAAAACCTTTTTATGAAGAAGCAATAGACATTTTTAATAAATTAGGTTGGACTCAGCAAGTAGACGTCTTAAAGGACGAATTAAAAAATATCGATAAATATGCTGAAGAACTTAAAGAAAAATTAAAACAAGATTTTATTAATAGAAAGAAGCAAGAGAAAGCATTTGAACAAAGAGCTGCTGGGATTATTGCAAAAAAAAAGAAAAAAGAAGAAGAAAGATTGGCTCGCATGCAAATGCTTTCACCCCAATTACAGAGAAATCTCAAAACAGCTAAAATGGCCTTAGAGAAGGCAGAAAAGGAATTAAAATTGAAAAAATATCAACGTGTTATTAATAGATATGAATATATATTAGATTTATATAGAACAATCCCAATAGATAAATTAAATTTATCACAAGATATTTCTGAAATAGAACAGGAAATCTCTGAATTGAAATTAAAATTATAAATAAGGATTAAAGAAATTAGAAGATAGATTTTATGAATTATGATAATAAAGACTTAAGTGCTGAAGAGAGACGAAGAAGAATTCGTGAAAAGTTAGAGGAAAGCATTAAAAAAGAGAAAGAAATTCAGCAAAGTGATATAAATATTATTAAACGGGAAAATACCAGAAAAAAAGAGCAAGAAGAAAGAGAAAGAAAGTTTAAAGAAGAAGAAGCGAAGAAAAAAGAACAAAAAGAACTAACTATTAACGCCGATAAAATATTAGACGAGGCAAAAACTAATATCAAGGAAAAAAAGTTTAAAGAAGCCAGAGATAATTATAGAAAAGTAATTAGCATTTTTAAAACTCTTGGTTGGTGGGACCAAGTTGATGTCTTATACAAGGAAATAAAAAATATTGAGAATCTCAAGGAGCAACACCTTAAAAAGGTAAGAGAACAGAAAGAACGGGAACAATATCATGAAGAACAGTTTCAGAAACGAGTTGATAATGTTTTAACTCAAAAGAAAAGAGAAGAAGAAATAGCAGCAGCTAAAAAGAATGCTCTACCTCCTGAAATCCAAGAAAAAATTAAAAAAATTCAAATGATAAGAGAGAAAGCTGAGAAGGAGGAGAATATGCTGAAAATTGATAGAGCTGTGAGTCGATATCAAGTAATATTAGATTTATATAATTCAATTCCAAAAGAAATGCTTGATATTACAAAGGAAGTTTCCGAAATTGAGAATAAATTAGCCGAACTAACAGCAAAAAAGTAAAATAGGGAGATATATTTTTTTAAATTACTTTGGTCCTTAGGAATAAGTAAAGCTCGAGATATTGACGATATCGATTTATGAGGGATGGCAGCAAGTAGTCCTAAACATATACTTGAAATATTTTTTAATTGAGTA
>JAEOTJ010000107.1 GCA_016839905.1 Promethearchaeota archaeon
AAGATCGCGAAATGTGCGTTATGCGATCATTTTTGGGTGAAAATTCCGATAGCAGGGGTGAATTGTTTAATGCTATTGATTATATTAGTGATTTAAGTTTAGGATATAAATGTGAAAATCATGTTCTGATCTTTTCGTGAATTTTGAAATGCCCGAGGAAGATTCAAGCATTATATATGAGGTATTATTAAAAAAATTGCTCGAAAAAGAGAATCTTTTTTTTGATCAAATATATATTAGAAGAAATTATGGTGAATTTCATAAATGAATGATAAATTATAAACTCTTTCAACTAAATTCGTAAGTTTGATCATTCTACCCGTTTTCCTCATTCTTTCGCCTTATTATCACGATGATATAATCTAATAAATTAGAGATTTATATCGGCTATTTTAATTAATGATTTAAATTCGTCAAATTATTTTGAAACTTTTAATATTTCATCAGCATCCTTTTTGTACTAAAAATCTATATTTTCTATATGGTTGGAAGAAAAAAAAGGGAGATTATTCCGATCTGGCGTGATATTATTATCATAATAGAAGGTGTAGTGCGACTTTTACTGGGAAAAATTCAAATTAGGTGTCCCCTTTGCGGTAGCTGGAAGGTTTCCACGAATGGTACCCGACCGAGAGAAAATACGAGAAAGGAGGCTTATATTTGTAGAAACGAGAATTGCAAGAACGGAAATCATAAAACTCCTAAGCAGTTCATCCTGACTACATCTTATGAGTTTAAAGAACTAATATTTAATAAACTTAAAATGCTTTACGAAGACTTACTTAAAGATGGAGCAAAAAGTAAGACAATCGCAAAAAAATATAAGATCTCACCCTCCCAAATTTCAGCGCTACGTGCAGCATTTGAACAAGCACTTGATAAGTTAGAGGGGCTCGATAAGCTCGTGAAGGTGCCGCAACCAGACAGAGCAATCTGCATGGACGAGACATTTTTAAAAATAGAGGGCACGCCCATTTACATCATCATTACCACTGGCTATAAAACCCATAAGATTTTAGGTTTAAAAGTTTCCAAGACCAGAAATGAAAAAGATATGCGTGAAGTCTTTGATGAGGCCGAACAAAATACAAAAGAATCGATCCCAACCGTTATTTCGGATGGTTGGGGTGCTACACAAGCAATGACTAAAAATTTAAGTCGAGAAATTACTCACGTCATTCATAAACACAAAAAGCCTTACGAAAAAGTAGTGGTGAGGCATCATTCTTATACGGAAACCGAGCGAATGACTATCGAAATCGGGATAAAAAATGACCTTTTCAAGAAAAAAAGCAGGCGAGAGTTCAAGTATGTCTTCTCTAAGACGCCGATTAACCCTCCACTATCGAAGAAGCGTGGTAGACCAAGAGGCTCAAAAAATAAAAGTAAGAATAAGAAAAAGTCGGTAAAAAAGAAGAAGCGTGGAAGGCGAGGGCTCTTTAAAGTGTTCTATAATGGCACGCGAGGGTACATGAAGGTCGATCCCTATAGAATGACGCTAACATTCAGCAAGACCATGGACCCGAAGATAATAGCTATATTAAAAGAGCTTTTTGGACTATTTTTTCGAAAAACAATCCAAAACAATGTTGGAGAGGGTTCAAATAGCGTCATTCAATCGTTACTCAAGCTGTGCGGACCCAAAACAGAATTATCAGTCGAAAAAAAGATACGTGCGGTGGTAATTGTTCGAAATCATCCCGAACTCCTAAATGAAATACAAATTGAAAGGAATATACGTGGTGATTTCATTCTAAAAGATTTGATTTCTCCAGAATTAGCACATTTAATGAGTCGGGGGTGCACTTTAGAGAAAAAATAAAAAGGGGTTAATTTTTAATTTATCATTCATTTGAAAAATTAACCGAAATTATGAAGATCCGATTAAATCTTGAATTTTTTCTCGTTCTTTTTTGGAGCTTTTATACTTTCCTTTTTGTTTGATAATTACCACAATTCCGACTACAGCTACTGCTCCGATTATTCCAATGATAATAAGAATGGTCATCATATCTGGTCCAGGGATAGTTCCATCTCCAGAGGGAGGAGAATGTTTTTTCACTTGCACTGAAGTAGAATTTATCCGTCCCAGAGAATCATTTGCATGAAAGGTAATAGTGATAATATCTTCATGAGCTAACGATTCCCAAACGTTATGCCATAAATTCTCTTCAATTGTACCATTTGAAATAAACGTATAATTTGCAGACCATGAGGTTCCGTCCCAGATGCGATACCAGGTGGTATTAAGGCTTAGATCTCTAATTTCAACAATAAAAAAGGGAGCATTTCTATCTACATTTTGATTTGGTGTAGGCGCAGTTATGCGTATTAGAGGAGCAGCGATATCTTTCTTAATGGTTATTTGGTTTAAGCCTAAATTTCCCGCAGAATCGTTCGCAAAAAATGTGAGAGTGAGGTTTCCTTCGGAAGCACTGTTCCATGCCCATTGGTCAATTGTTCCTGAAGTGCTCCCCGTAATATTAAATGTGGTTTCATTTCCTTCAAGGAGATACCACCACTGATCTAAATTACTGTCAATCAGAATAATATCGAAATCAGGGGCGCTAAGACCAGCTACTTGATCCATCTTTGAAAAATTAAACAAGATCGTGGGCGCTCCTGAATCCTTCACGATCAAGAGGTCTCTTGTCCCAATATAACCCCTCGAATCGTTTATGAAAAAATGAATGGTGATATTGCCATCCGGTTCATAGTCCCATGCTGTCTGATTAAAGGTATTGATTCTCGTGGGCGTGAAGAATCTGGTGATATTAGTACCAAAAGTATACCATATGGTATCGTTAATTCCTGAATAAATCCAGATTTCAAATTCTGGGGCAGATTCATTGAAGACTGTACTATTGTAAGGATTGACGAAAAATAATTTAGGAGCATCCCAGAAGACGGGGTACCAATCTCTCCCGCCTCCCGATCCACCTATGAGATAGAGATCATCCCCTTTACCGTCATCATCATCATCAAATCCATCGTAATCATCCCAATTATTTCCGATATTTGTGAAATTCCATTGATTATACATCCCATCATCATTAGCATTTCCCATCTCGTTACTCTCGAAAGTATTATTATAGAAGAGATTATTTTTTGAGCCACTATCCGAAATATAGATTCCATAAAAACTGTTGTTAAAATAACTGGAATTAGAAAGGATATTATAGCGACTGCTACTTTTTAGAAAGACTCCATTAGTATTATTAGACAGCTTAAGATTGGTTGCATTGTTATGAGAACTATATATTATTGCTAAGCCTGCATCGCTGTTCTGCGTAAGATTAATAGAAGAGACTGCAGAATTATTAACCGTGTGGAGCTCTATTCCAATTTTATTGTAAGATATTTTAGCAAAAGTAATATTAATTTGTTGATTCTGTTGTAAACATACTCCAGATTCTAAATTATTTTCCGCGGTTAAATTGTAAAAAGTAAGATTATTACATTTAAGGTCATATACTCCATGATCATTATTCGAGGAAACTCCATGATTGAATGTATTATTATTGCAATAATAAAGTGAAATCCCTCTTGTTACTGAAGTTGTATTAAAGTAGGAACAGATAGAATTATTCACGTTTATTAAAATTATTTGTCCTGCATCTTTAAGTTCATTTGTGCTCAAGTCTACACTATTTTTGTAATACCTGAGTATTCTTCCATTTATTTTATTGGTACTATCAATATCATTGTATAGATATTCTACGGGATCAAAAAGAAATTCATTGAAGAGAAGCCCACAGTTGAAGATAGTGGTATTTTTAATCGTGTTATTATATGCCTGTTGAAAGAAAATAGCAGCTTCACTATTTTTAATCTTATTGTTAATTATTTTATTCTCACGGGAATGCTCGCTCAACGCAATTGAATAACGATTATTTGTGAAATTAATATCTATTAGTGAGCAATTAATACTATTACTGAGGACAATACCAGATTCACTGGTAAATAATATAGAACTATTTGATATGCTAACATTTTTACAATTAGAAAGTACAATTCCCGTGGAACTATAGTTAATTTTTTTTTGAGTGATCATGGAGTCATTACAATAATGGAGAGTTATTTGTCCTGCGTTAGTAAAATTATCTTGCATGAGATTGGTCTTATTAAGATAAAAATAGAATGGTTTGCCATTAATAGTGTTAGAAATATCCACATTATGTGTAATTAACTCTGCGAAAGTACCCCCAACTCCATACCCACAATTGGTTAAATTATTATCTTTAAGCGTGATGTTATATGCGGTAAAATATGATTGAACTCCCAGGATGCAAATGCCGTGGCTCGAGCAGTTCACAACTGTATTATTGAACCCAAAATTAGTATCACATCTTAAAAATACTATTCCATAATCAATGCAATCGTATACTAAATTTTCTTGAACCGTATTATTATTACTTTTATCCACTACTATCCCATAGGAGCAATTATAGACTTTATTTTTAATCACCTTCCCGTTATTCGTAGTATCTAATCGAATACCTCCATGTGAAGTAAG
>JAEOTJ010000108.1 GCA_016839905.1 Promethearchaeota archaeon
TTAAAATAAAAACTATCAGGAGATAAAAAATGAAGATTATAACTCAAAAACCATCGAATTTTGCCCATTCATCCTCTTCTTCCTCCTCTTCCTCCTCCTCTTCATCCTCTTCCTCCTCAAACTTAACATCTCTTTCATATTCTTCCTCAAATTCGGAACCTAATTCCTCGTCAAAACTGATCATTTTATCTAAATCTGTAACTATTTCTTCTGGAGTTCTAACTCTTATTTCAGGTATCGGTTCTTCAACTCTAGTTTTCTTTTCAACTAATTTTAAATAATCACCATGAATTTTAATTGTAATTGGTGTTTCTTCTTGTAATAATCTTACAACAACTTCTTCGCTAGTTGAAGTATCGTGGGGCATTCTCATTACAAGTGCTCGAGATCCTTCAAAAACACCCGAAATAATTTCGACAGTGTCTCCTTCTTCGAGAAACTCTGTGACGGAACGTGGTACGAGAACATGATTTATCTCAGAAAGTTTAATTTGTCCAACAATTCTTCCTTTGATATGTGGAATCCCTTGGATCGCTATCTGGACATCTCTCTTTTGTGCAGCCTCAATAAAAATATATCCTGGAAGCAACGGGCTTACTAACATGGCTCTAATATCAGGAATGTTATCTAAAATTTTAAACCTGTAAAAAATCTGCTTTAATATATTGCTTTCTTGGTTAATTGTTGTTCGAACCGCAAATAGGGTAGTTAAATCCTCTCCCGTAGATCCAACACTAACAATATTTTCCATTTTAATATCATTTCCATTGCTATCCTTTATTTGTTCTTCTTTATCTACCATTTTTTTTCATTTTTACCTAATTGAATTTAGTTATATTTTAAGATGTTTTAGAAAAAATAGTATATATAATTAATAGTTATAACAAATTATAAAAATTTGGTTTTTTAATTAACAATAGAACATTAAAATGGAATATTATTAATATCTAAAATTTTTGGAACTCTTCTATTCCGTGTGAGCCAAGAAATCTCACTCTTCAAATATCTCCAAGTAATCTCGCATTTTGCCATCTTATCTTCACTCTGAGTCTCCCAGCTCCAGGGAGATACAACTACCAAGTCTCCTTTTCTTATCCATACCCTTTTCTTAATCTTCCCACGAATTCGCCCTACGCGATGTTGTTCATCTTCGCAGAATACTTGCATTCGATCATTACCATAAATGTTTACTACACGGGCAAACATTTCACCAATTCTTCTATTCGGCATTTTAATTCTTGAGGGAACAATTTCTGCTGGTATATATGGACCAGGACGTTTTTTCCCTCTTTTAACTTGCTTTTTTTTCTTTTTTGCCATGGTTAATTTCTCAATATTAAAGATTTTCTTATTATATTTTATTCAATTTTATCGTCTGGCTTATATTCGCCTTTAATGAAAACAATTTTTATGGTTTTATCAGAATCATTTCTAATATTATGCATTTCTTTTGGTTCACATAAAAACACGCTTCCCTGGAGGGCATCATACTCCTTATCATTAATGATCATTACTCCATTACCTTCCATGAAATAAAATGTTTCATCCAAGATATTATGTCCATGAGCTTTACTTCCCATCATTTCTCCCGGTTTAAGCAATATAAGTCCCCAATCAATGCTTGGGCCTCGCATTAAATACTTTACACCTGAATCTTTATTACGATATTCAAAATCAAGTTCATGAACTTTTTTCATTCCATATCATCAATTGTTTTAAATTTTGTTTCAAAACCATATTTATACAGATAATTAATATAGTAATTATGATAAATAATTAATGAATTCATATTTTAAAAATTCATTATAACAAATTTTAGATAATGGTGAGATTTATGATTCCTCCGTTTAATTTTGCGAGAATTCCAAGCATAATCTTCGGCATTGGAAAATTAAATGAACTTTATAATGTTATTCCGAAATTTGGAAAGAATATCTTAATAGTAACTGGTAAGAGTTCACTTAGATCTTCTAGTAAATGGGATGAAATAACCACGAAATTAGAAAAATTACCAATAGATTATTCATTAGTGTCAATCTCAGGAGAACCATCTCCTACTCTAGTTGATAAAAATGTTATAAAATTTAGAGGAAAGAGTATTGATTTGGTAGTAGGTATTGGTGGTGGAAGCGTTATTGATGCCGGAAAAGCCATCTCCGCAATGATTCTGAAAAGGGGCTCTGTAAAGGATTACCTTGAGGGAGTAGGAACTAAAACTCATGATGGTGAAAAGGTACCTTATATTGCAATTCCTAGTACATCCGGAACGGGAAGTGAAGCAACTAAAAATGCCGTGATTAGTGAGATTGGACCTGATGGATTTAAAAAATCCTTACGTCATGATAACTTAGTGCCAGATATTACCATAATTGATCCAGAATTAATGATATCATGCCCCGCTTCGATAACGGCTGCATGCGGAATGGATGCCTTCACGCAACTACTTGAAGCATATGTATCTCCAAAAGGAAATCCCATGACTGATGCCTTGGCAGTAAGCGGAATTAAATGCATAATAGATAGTATTATTCCTGCTTGCTCGAATGGTGCATCTGATATTAATGTACGTGCAGCAATGGCTTATGGTTCATTAATGTCTGGAGTTACTCTTGCTAATGCTGGTTTGGGCATTATTCATGGTTTGGCGGGACCTATTGGAGGTCTCTTTGAGATTCCTCATGGTGTTGCATGTGGCACACTATTAACTGAAGCGACAAAATTTAATATAAAAAGACTAAAAGAACAGGGAACACTAGGAAAAGATGGTCTTAAAAAGTATGCGGTTATAGGAGCATTATTATCGAGTGCAAAGTTTTTAAATGAGGGGAAAATTAATGATTATTGTGATTTTTTAATTGAAACCCTAGATAAATGGACAGCTGAATTGAAGATCGACCGTTTAGGAAAATATGGTATTACCTTTGATGATCTTGATAAAATCGTAGAACAGTCGGGATTAAAAAATAATCCGGTCCCACTTAATAATGATGATATAAAAGAAATTATTATGAATCGAATTTAAAGGAATTCTTAACTTCTTTCTATGGATAGAAACTTTTTTTGTCTTAAAAAAATCACAGAAATTCCATTTTTTTTTGCCCTATACCGCAACTCAGAATCATTTGTTGCGAGATAAACGTGTTTAAATTCTTTTTTAAAATCTTTGGCTCTTCTAAGTAAGAAATCGTCAGTAGTCTCATCACTTTTTTTTACGTCATCTACAAAATATAGGGGATATTTTTTCTCCATTGTTTCCAAATAATCCATGCCTGATTTATATTGTTTTTTGAATTTTATTGCTTTAGGATTTCTTAACGTTTTTGCTTCCAATTCATCAAAACTCTGTTTAAATACATAAAATCTAGTTTTTCCCGCTAAACTCAAATAAATGTCATTTAAATAATCAATCTTAAATTGATATGGAAGTAAAATGAAGTTTGAATCAATAATAATTAAATTCTTAATTTTAAGACTCAATAGATTTGGCGCTCTAATATTTTTTTTATTAATAATTCAAATACCTCATACACATTTTCGCCTGTTTTAGAGGAAATTTTCATATAATCAAATAGTTTAAAAGCATTTTGAAACTGTTGGGCATAATCATCATCAACCATTACATCTTCAATTAAATCTTTTTTTGTTCCAACAAATAAAACTGGCAAATTGGGATCACCTTTTCTTACAATATTTACCCATTGTTCTAGATTATCTAGAGTTATTGGACGGGTTAAATCAAACATTAATAGTGCTCCTTTTGCTCCTAAAACATAACTCTCTAATAAAAATCTAAATCTTTCTTGACCCCCAAAATCCCATAGTTGTAATGTACAATGTTTGCCTTCAAATTCAATTTCTTTTAGAAAAAATTCAACTCCAATGGTCATTTTTGTATCTCCAGAGAATTGCCCCTCAACATACCTATGCAGTAGGGTTGTTTTACCTACTCCGCCTTCTCCAGCAGTAAGTATCTTGAGTATGAATTTTCTCGGCATTTTCCTCGATCTTTAATATATCTTTAGCAAAAGATTCTATGGAAATTTTATATCCAATAATATCTTCTGCAGAATTCTATTCGCTATTCTTTATTAAGTTAAAAAAAAAATCTAATCAATAATCACATTATATTTATTGTACTAAAATAATAGTTATTTATTTTTGATTTTTTTGTTTTATCATGTTCTATATAATTCATTAAACTTAAAATTTCATTATAAATCTTTTTAATTAAAATATAATATTTTCTCTCGGTACAATATACTTAAATTTTTTAAGAACGATTAACTTATTCAATAATTAGAAATTTAATGATGGTAATTAAAAATGAGCATGAAAAAGAAGGTACCTAATGAAGAAGAATTGAAAAAATTAAATGTTGATTCTTGGGGGACTTGGAGTAAGGAAGAAAGTGTTTTTGATTGGTCTTACAGCGATACTGAAACCTGTTATATTTTAGAAGGTGAAGTTGAGGTAACGGCAGATAATGGTGAAAAAATAGCGTTTAAAAAAGGAGATCTCGTCCAATTTCCAAAAGGCTTGAATTGTACTTGGAATGTAAAGAAAGCTGTACGAAAATATTACAATTTTGGAGATTTAGATCTTTGAAACTGAATAAACTTATCTTTTTTTTATTGAGTTTATTAAGTTTTAAAAATATATATTAAAATAATTCATAGATGATCTTTAGATGAAAATAAGTTATTAATTATTAAATTTTTAAACTTATAAAATAAATATATTATTTGTTGAAGAATTAATTTATTTAATGAAATTATTAATTAAAACGAATTGTGGTTAAATTTTGATAAGAGATGTCTATATCATAAAATTAGAAAGTGGAGATTGTACCTATCACCATAGTTTTACAAAAACTCCAGTGGATATATCATTAATAACAAGTTTTTTAACTGGAATGTTTGATTTAATAAAAACCATGGATGAAGAATCAATGAAAGCAGTTCCTGCAGGTGCGTATAAATTTACATATTCTCCTGATGGAGACTATTTGTATATATTATGCTCAGATGCTGATGAAAAAGATATAGATTTACAAAAAAAATTATTTAGGTTAAAATATTTAATTCAAGATAAATATTTGAGCTATGTAGGAGATCCAGATTTAGAGAAAGCTAAATTATATGAACTTAACGAGCATATTGAAAAAATTCTTTTATCCCAAGTTAAGGTTGCATTAGTAGGATTTGGGGGTGTAGGAAAGACAACGATCTTTAAGCTGATTCAAGGAAGGGATATTCCGTTAGATTATTTGCCTACAATGTTTGTTCAGTATAAAGCCTTTGGTAAAATAAGAGAGACAGATGTTTTATTATGGGATTTCGCAGGGCAAGAGAGATTCACGCCTTTATGGCCAATGCTTCTTAGAGGAACGCATATTATTCTTTTAGTTACTGATAGTACCGTAGAAAATGTTTTACAGACGAAAAGAGTTTTTATGGGGATGGTAAGGAAACATTTGCCAGATGCTGTTATATATGGTATTGCAAATAAACAAGATCTTCCTAAAGCAATGGATAAAAAACTTGTAACTCGTGTTTTAGGCTTAGATAAATGTGTAAATTTATGTGCAATTGATCCAAGCGAAAGGGGGAAATTAGCTGAGATTATAGGCAATGCAATTGAAGAATATCTTGAAAAGTCACGTGGGAGAGAATTGATTTAAGATTAGTTGGCCCAGAATTACACTTTAAAAAAAATATTAAACTAAGCATAACCATATCTATTATGCCTAAAGAAATCAAAGGAATTATTGTAAGCCGTCTTATTGTTTTTATAACTATTATTATTTTACCAATAACTATTTTTATAATTTTTAATTTGGTTGATTTCAAGCTATGGTTCTCAACAGATCCAAATTTAACTATTTTTATTGTAAAATTTTTATGTCCTTTAGTGTTTAGTATTTCTTGGCTATTTTTTCTAATATTATTTGCCAATAGAGTATCACAAACCTTAGATTCGATGGATAAGACAGTCAGAGTTATTCCTCTGAGATTAAAATTCTTTTTTGGAATAAATGCTATTTTTATATTATTTATTTTTATATTTCCTTTAATAACTCCTTTAATATCTGCGTTAAGCTTTGCCTCAATGGCTTGGCGCTTAACAACATTTAGGAAGGAACTCCGGGAGGATGATAAAATCTCTTTTTCAACAAGGTTACTAATGATTTTATTTTCTCTCCTACCAATATTTTGTGCGATTTGTATAATTCCTGAATATTTATTATTAACCATATTTCTATGGAGGGATGTATGGATTCCTTTATTAGATTATATATTTATTATATCTCTTTGTCTTTGTACAGCTTTAGCAATAGGATCTTTATTTGTATTAATATTAAATTCAGGGATTAGTGAAATTGAGGAAATATTTATTAATCCAGATGAAAGACCAAGTCTATTTGCCATATACATATTAGAAATTCTTCTTTTCATATTCTTTTTAATATTAGCTATCGGGAAATTTCCACTTATTGATTTATTTTATAATATAGGATTTTTTATAGTGATATTTGTTTTTATCGTGAATTTTTTTAGTGGTAAAAAAGAGGATGCCAAATTTCGGGGGCATTTCTTTGGATACATTTTAGCAGCAGTCTTTATGGGGTCCAATTTACTCATATTTAACCTAGATTTAGCGAAATTTTTACAAGTTTGGAGTTTAGTCATATCCGCAACACTATTCATTTTTGTATTTTTTTATACTTTTCTTACTTTAGAAGAAACTGAATTTTGAATCATTTGAAGATATTTTTTTAAAGATTCAAGTTTTTATAGGTAAAAATGATTTAAATTAGATTATTCTTAATTTTGAGGCAATTATTTTAAATTAAGCGAATTAAAATGAGAATTATTAATTTTAATATATATTTTAAACGTGCTAAGACCTGAATTTTTAGGATTAATGAAACTTTTTAAAAATTCTATTATGTTAGAAACTCAAGTATTAAAAGGTAAAATTGAAATTATATTTTTAACACTAAATTTTTTAAAAAAAATTACGTGATTTATAAAAATGAGAAAAGTTAATGTAAAAGCATTAATGATTATAACTTTTTTAACTACATCTATCTTAGCAATGCCAATCATGGCAAATGCTCAAGGTAATGGTGACGGTAAACCTGGCGGTCCAGGAATGGATCCCCGAAAGATGAGCGGCGCTTTTAATCAATTTGGTATGAGTGGACAAATACTAGGGAGTATTTTTGAAGTACTTTTCAATCAAACCATGAATTTAGATGATGTAAAATTTGATAAGGGATTATATGTTTTACATGCTTCTAAAAGCCAAACCTATGATGGTACATACAATTTTGCTGAGAATTATGATACTGAAGAAATTCATTTCCTTCCATGGAGAGACGATGGTGCGCTAAACAATAATTATACTGATTCTGATCTACAACATCCTGTATATTGCCATGTTCAAAAAGCTGGACAATTTGATTATACTTTAGAGGTTGGAGCATCTATCACAATGGCTATCTGGGATTATGATGAGTCTTTCATAACAGCTGCTAAAAAGATCACTGAATTTATGCAAGAAGTAAGGGATGCTAAGGACGAGGGCAATGATGACGAAGCACGGAGGATATTGATGGAAGAAGGAGTAGCATTATTGGCTTGGCTATTTACAAACATAAATAATATTTTTACTGGTGATGAATTATTTATCCTCAATCCAATAACATGGTCTAGATTGGAAATTAGACCTGACCTTGGTACTTTTTCAATTACTAAGACTTGGTATGAGGATGGTGGAAATGGATATATTGATTTTGGTACAGGACCAGGGAGTGATGATACATTAGTAAGTGGTGCCCGTGTGGATGAATGGAGAAATACAGCACAAAATTATAAAGATCATGGAATGGAATGGTTATGTACAACAACAAATCCTACAGATACAACGGTTTGGACAACATTAAGTTTCGATTTAATTCAATTATGGGTTAAAAACTTTGAAATTCACATAGATTTAAGCGAATTGAGTAGCGGAGGTACTGTCAATCCTGCTCGACTATTTAACGGGCTTGATGTAGAGTTTTATATTTTTACACACCATTTAGAAGGGGCATATTTATATAATGATTTTGATTCAAACGATAAAGTAACAGTACAATATGAGGATGTAATGAATGGAACAGATGTCGCAGTAACTCCTGACGGCAAGCCAATTAAGCAGCCTAAAGCAACGGAATTATCCCATAGATTAATGTTGAGTGATATGGATTCACCTCAAATAAACAAACCAAAAGAGAATGGTGATGGTAATGTTGAATGGGGCATAACACTGCAGAATCCATATATCCTCGCATTACCATTAGGGATTGATTTAGAAACCTATATTGGAGCTGCATCGCATCAACTTCCTTTTATAACGTTTAACCTGGAGTTTATTAAGGAAGATCCTGTCGATATAGGAGATGGAAAACTATATGCTGAAGGAGAAGTCAAATTGACCCATAATTTTGGCCCCTGGAACACTGTTCCTCCAGAAATTAATGGCTTGGATCTAGTAATCGTTTATATCTCTAGCATATTCCACTTTCATTTAGACGTTGACACTGAAGATTTATCTGATACTGATGTTGCTGAAGAGGATATGGAGGCTAATTACGCTGATGGAAATAAAACAATTAGTATTGGAAATTATATTGATACTGATGCAGATCTTGATTTTGTAGATATCGCTGGTCCAGATTATATATTATCTGATACTTTTGATTCAGATAACGAACCAACAGGTGGAACCTCGTATCCTGCGTCTACTCAAATCGTTCCAGTAGCACTGTGGGAATTCCAAGGTAAGGCCCATGAAACAAATACTGGAGATGAAGGTACTAAAGATGATGACTATTCTACCGATGTCAATTTAGAAATAAGCCACAATGTAATGTATTATGGTATTTGTTATCCTGAATGGAATGGTACTGGTACAGGTATTTGGCATGATCCTACATTCAGCGTCTATATGGTCTTTACTCCCGAGGGTCTTGGTTTCTGGGCGTTAATTCTATTAATTGCTGGTGTAGGATTAGTTGGTCTTGCTACAATCCTAATTAAGAAGAGAAAAGATAGAGGCTTTTAAAACAACAATTTTATTAAATTTTATTTAATCTTTTTTTTTTTTTTACTTTTACTGATATTCTTAAAATTTGATTAATTTATGTTTTTTTGATTGTTTTTTAAGATAAATATATAGATTTTAAATGCTCTTTTAGTAATATAATAATTATTACTAAAGTTAATAGGATATTTAAATGATAAGATTGTGATATATAAATATAAATGAAAAAAATTTCAATAAAAATTAAAGAAAAGTGAATAAAAATGCCTCTAAAAAAAGATGATAAATATCAAGTAGATGAGAATAAGCGATGGTTTAAAAAATGGTGGCCTGAGGGAGTTCCACATCAAATCCAA
>JAEOTJ010000109.1 GCA_016839905.1 Promethearchaeota archaeon
AAATTAATCTTGTCAGAAATTAAAGTTAAGGACGTTCCTGACTTAAAAATTAGAGGAATTACTCAAGACATTTCAAGAGGGCAAGTTTTTACGGTCGATAATGCCAAGAGGTTAATAAAAATCCTAAGTCATTATAAAATGAATTTTTATTGCATCTATATTGAAGATATGTTCGCCCATCCTAAACATCAAACAATTGGAAAGAATCGTGGTGCTTTAACACCTGATGAGATTAAAGATATTGACAATTATGCTAAAGAACGATATATTGAATTCGTCCCCATCTTTGAGTGTTTGGGTCATGTTGATAATATTTTAACTCATAAAGAATACATGAATTTAGGAGAATTCCCTGGAGCTCATTCCTTAGATGTATTAAATCCTGAAATCTATCCTTTCTTGAAAGACTATATTTCTGAAATTAGTAAATGCTTTTCTACTACCTATTTTCATATAGGATGTGATGAGGCTCATGACATAGGAAAATGTCATACTAAACAACACTTTGACTCTAAGTGTGAGATCTTAGGAGATTATTATAATAGAATTTATGATATATGTATAGAAAATAATAATAGGCATATCATAATGTATGATGATCTTCTAAGAAATAATGCTGAAACTCTAAAGGAGTTAAATAAGGACATTATTTTAATGTACTGGAATTATTCTCCTAAGGATAATTTTTACGAATTTGAGCAATATTTGAAACAAGGTCATAGAGTAATTGTAAGTCCTTCTATATTGAATTGGCAGAGAAATTTTCCAAATTATTATTCCGCAAGTAAAAATATCATCAATCTAATAAAAATGGCTTATAAAAATAGAAATTATGGGTGTTTAGGTGTTCTAACATCATCTTGGGGTAATCAACGTTATTATTCTTTTAGAGAAAATGAAATCTTTGGGGCGATATTAACTGGTACATTGGCCTGGAGATATTCGGATATCAATATACATGAGTTCCATAAAGATTATGGCTTTTTATTTTATGGGATCGCTAAAGAGAATTTAGAATTTTTTAATAAGATGTTCTCTTTACTATCCTCTTCTTCTTTAATTTCATTTTTCAATTATCTCTTTGAACACCCCTTCCCTATTAAGAAATACATGACTTCAATTCCTTCCTTCAAAAAGCTAGGAGAAAGTGGGGTAAAATGCCTTGAATTATGTGAGAAGCTTAAACCCCTAGTACTTTTTGAAAAAGAAAATTTTGAATACCTTGAGTTTAGTGCAGAATTATTAAAGTACCTCCAAGAAAAAATTAAATATTCTGTTAAGATTTCAAATATTTTAACAAATCCAAAAATTGTAAATAAAGAAGTATCAATACCAGATATAAAAATTATTAAAGAGAAAATTCAGGATATAATGAAAAGATATGAATTTTTATGGATTAGAGCCGCTAAAAAACCTTGTTTAGATGTTGTTATGGATTTATTTAATTCTTTACTTAAGTACTACGATGATAAATCAAGCCAAATTGAAAATAAGGAATATTTCATTAATCCCTATTTAGAATCTGAGTGGATTTGGGCTAAAGAAATAAAATGTCCTAATAAGCCACGATATTTTAGGAAAGAATTTGAAATTTCTCAACCCATAAAAAAAGCATTGATTCAATGTATTGGTTGTAATTACTTAAAAATCTACATTAATGAGAATTATGTTGGAGAAGTAATTAGTAGATTTTCTCTCTCAATCCTTCCAATTATTAATCGAGTAAAGGTTTTCGACATTAAAAGTCATTTAAAAGATGGCAAGAACATAATCGCTATTGAAGCATATAATTACGATGGTGTTAAAGGAGCTATAAATATTTATGGAAATATTTTATTAAAAGATAAATCTGTCCAAGAAATTATTTCAGACAAATATTGGTTAAGTTATAAAAAAGAAGTCTTTAAAAATGAAGAATGGTTAAAAATAGAATTTGATGACTCAGAATGGAAGGGTGTATTTTCATATGGGCGGCCCCCAAATTTAAATGGGGATATTTATAAACCCAATTTACTTGAAGGGGAAAAATCCAATTCTCCAGATAATTTTGGAATTGAAAGTTATTTCTTTAATTAAAAAAAAGGTTACATTAATTTCAAATTCTATAACAAGATGATGTGAATGGATGAAATTCGAGAAATCTTAAATAATTTAATTA
>JAEOTJ010000056.1 GCA_016839905.1 Promethearchaeota archaeon
AAACATGTTATAAAATGAGTCATCCCTTCATCAGCACTTCTCGTCTGCCGAGTCTCAAGATGAGCTTTATCATATCCACATAGAGGACATCGAAAATCTTTAATCGTGCTTTTTAAATTTTTTTCTTTCCATTCCATAATAGTATCAGTATTGACCACTTCCTCTCTAATATCATGCTTAATCGTAGTTTTGAGTTTATAAGAATCAGAGTTCTCATCGGAAAGTGGTTTTGTAGCACCACATCTGCATTTAAAAACTTTCTCGCCATCCACAGTTGATGGTAGCATCAACCCTCCACAGTCATCACAAAATTCAACCAAAATTAATCACCATTTAATACTTGAGGCCAAAAATTAAAGCACAAAAAATTATTCCTGCAACTAAATCTGCTGTTGTTCCAGGATTCATTTGGCCTTTCTTACTCTGGAGATATTTATCCAATTCAAGAGTTAGGTTTAAACCCTTTTCTGTTGAAACCCCTCCATTTTCTACAATCTCCTTCGCACGATTAGATACATCTATAGCCGATTTTAATCCAGATTTTCTAATTATTAATGTATCGGGGTGTTCAGCTAGTATTTTTAGGAAGGTATTTACAGTTGCGGTATTGATGTCTTTTATTTGGTAAAAAACATCAAGGTAATATGGTAATCCCTCATTTAAGATAATTTCAAAACCAGTGGAGTACTCCTGACTAATTAAATCATATTCTCTTGAGAGATCAAAGATTTTTTTGAGATCTATCTTATCCCTTGTAATTAAATCAATGGAATTCTCATCATTAAGGTCATACTTATCGATCTTTCCCATTCCGCCTGGTTTACATGTTTTTATTGCCTTATACAAGTTAACGGTATCTTCTACGGTTGCATCCTCAATAATTTTTTTAAGATTGTATATAAAATTATCAAATTTATTTTCATTCATTTTTAAGCAAATCATCGCCGCAGAAGCAAGAGGTGCTAAAATAAGAATATGTCCCAATATCACATTGCCTCCACTTTGCCATTTCATCATTTGTTCCACAGCTTCTTTATAAAAACGACCTAAATTTACAAAACTATAGTCATCTGCGGTAATTGAAGGATTTTTGAGAATATTTTTACAAAGAACTCTAAAATTCGGTTGAATTGCTATAATTCCTGCCAATAAATGTTCAAACCGAGTATCTTTAAAATCATGTGTACAATGAATATTTCCTGGTTTAGGCCATCCAGAAATTTCTAATAAACTTGTTAAATTAAGACATCGTAATATATCATCTATAGAATGAATAGATAAAATTGGTTCTTTTAATGGCACAGTTAAAATATATGTATTTATAATATAAATTTTTTTTTGAGAATAATCAGTATTAATAATAAGATAATTTAAGGATTCTCTTTTCCTTCACGATATAACCATCTTTTTCTCCAGATTTAAATGAAATCGGTCTAAATTCACCCATCAATCCTTTTTTATATATGAATTTACGAATTCTAAGTTTTATTTTTTTTTTTGACATCTTTTCCGGAACGGTGATTTCAAATTCATTTCCTGACCTTTCAATAGTGATTTGTGGAAGTTGTTCGATTAAATACCTTATTAAATCTTCGATTAATTGCTCTGCTTTATAGCTTAGATCTTTAATATTAACAAAAATCTTTTTAGTATCTTCTTGAATCATATTTGAATCTATTAAATAAATTCAAGATATTATAAAATTTTTATGCTTTCATATTTATATCATTTATAGGAAGTGATTTAATATGGTTGATATTAAAAATTGGATAGTATTTCCTGAAAAAGTCAGCATACCTATAGTAACTTGTAATCTATATGATGCATATGGATTCTCAATTCCAGATATAAAGTTAGTTGATGAAAAAATAAGTCAACGTTTTGGACCATATGTTTTTGAAGAAGCTTCAGAGTTCAACTTTGATGAAATAAAACAAAAATATATCATAATGTATCTATCTTTAAGTCCAAAATTCAAGGAAGGGGAGTCTTTAGAATATGGATTATTTAAAGCGGCCTTGGATATTGCCGGAGAAGAAAGCACGGGATCTTGGGATCCTGATTTGAAAACAATTCTCCCTGGTGAAATGGATGAGAATTCAGAAGCCAATATGAAAATCCTCCAAGCAAAAGTGATTGGTTTGAATGTTAAAAATGGAATGGCAGCTATTGCAATGCCTAAAGAAGGATTTGAGTATGGTAATATTCCACAACTATTAAGCGTAGTAATGGGTAATTACACTGGAATGACCAGTGTAGTATGGGGTGTAAGATTAGAAGATTTGGATTTTCCCGATGATTATGTTAATTCATTTTTAGGTCCTCAGGTTGGAAATGAGGGAATTAAAAAGTTGTTAGGTGATCACATCACAGTAGGGACGATTGTTAAGCCTAAAACAGGATTAAGTGAGGCAGATTGGGCTAAAACCGCTAAAAGATCATATCTTGCTGGACTTGATGTAGTAAAAGATGATGAAAATTTAACCTCTCAAGACTATTGCACTTTTGAGAAGCGAATTGAGCTTGTTTTTAAAGCAATCAAGGAAGTAAAAGATGAAACTGGTCGTGAATTGATGATGGTTCCTAATATTACTCATGGAGATATTGATGAAATGATTAAGAGAGGTGAATTGGTAACACAACTTGGAGGTAATTGTTTAATGATAGATATATTAGCTTGTGGAATAACCGCGGTTCAAACTTTAAGAAAAAGATTTCCGAATATGGTATTCCATGGACATCGAGCAGGGCACGGAGCTCAAACCCTCTTCCCAGAAGTGATAATTGATGGAAAAAAATATGACTTTCGACATGGTATTTCCATGAAAGTCTGGAGTTTAATTTCACGATTAGCGGGTATAGATCAGCTTCATATAGGGGCGCCAAAAGGCAAGATGGAATCAACGCATAGAACAGTTTTAGAGAATTTAGAAGCATGTACAAGGCCATTAGGTAATATTAAAACAGTTCGAGCCATCTGTTCTGGTGGATTGAAAGCTACCGTGATGTGGGATGTAGCATCGATAATGAATCCTATAGGAGATGAACCAAACATGGATATAATTTTTCAAGCTGGAGCTGGTTCTCACTCTCACGATTTAGGTACGCATGGAGGAGCCAAATCTTTAGCTCAAGCGCGAGATGCGATAATGAAAGGAATTGGAAAATTTAAAGCTATTAGCAATCATTTTGAATTAATATTAGCATTTAGAAAATGGGAACCTGAAACCTATTTTGAATGGCTAAAAACTCTAACAAAAGACTCTAAAATTGTTGTACAACCAGATGAGAGACCATATTTTGCTGTGGGGAAAGAAAAAGGAAATCCTCCCAATCCCGTGGAAATAAAGGCAGCAATTGAAATATTTCCCGATTTAAAAAAGGATTTAGAAAAGTATAATCTTGAAATATTAAAATAAATATTTTCTTTTTTTAAAAAAAGTTAGATACTAATTTAATCTATTAAATCAGGATACATCCTGGCAAATTGAAAATGGACATGACTACTAGCAAATATGCCTGCCTCGGTAATTAATCCGTCTATATATCTCCTACTCACTGTCTCAAAAGCAGGATTCAAAACTTTCAACTTTTTTGGATGTTGTTTCCAAACTTCTGCGGGATCTCTCATTTCTATTCGTTCAATAATCCCAAAAGAAGTTTCTGGATTATATTTTAATAGGGGAGTGGCAACATAGAACGGCACGTGCTCTTCATGAGCTACTAATGCTAATAATCTAGAGCCAATCTTATTTAACACGGTTCCCTCACTTGTAATGCTATCAGCTCCGATTAAAATTAAATCGACTTCAAAACGATTAACTGCCCATCGCATGGCACTATCAACAACATGTATGACCTCTATACCTGCACCCATTAATTCTTTAGCAGTTTGTCTTCCTTGTAATCTTGGTTGAGTTTCAGTATTTATTACTTTAAAGTTATTCTTCCCTTGCTTTTTAGCTTCTAAAAGGATTCCTGTAACCACCGAAGAATGGCAATGTGTCATTACAGTGAAGTGTTGCCCAGTTTGAACTTCTGGAATTCTCCTTGCTCCAATCTCGGCAATCTTTTTTTTCGAATTTTGAATCATCCTTTCATATTTATTCTTGTAATGATCGATTTGGGACAATACATGCGTTTGATCAACTATTTCTTTCTTTTTAGACAGCTTATTGATAATAAAATTTAAGCCATTCCTCATTGCGGGTTCAGTTGGACGGGTATTAACAAGAATTTCTTTTGCTTCTTTTAATTTTGATAAATAATCTTCAGCAGTACAGCAATCTTCTAATCTTTTAGCATAATTACTTAAAAAATCAATGGCGCTAAGCGCTACATTTGTTGCTCCCTGTATTTCGAGAGAACTTATCCTTTCTGCATCCTTTAATAATTGTTCCATTTTTTTTTTCCAATATTTTATTCTTTTAACTTAGAATAAATTATGAAAAGATAAATTTAATTGAATTTTTTTATGGTTAATTCAATATATATTAGTTATTTCTCACTTGCATTTATAGGAAATGAATCATGGTTAAGTTAAAAATAAAGAATAAATGGTTTATTGATGATAACGATCGTATTGTACTGCTAAGAGGATTAAATTTAGGTGGTAGTTCAAAAGTTCCCTTTAATCCGAATGGAGCTACTCATCTAAAGACCGATTTTAGTGATCATAGAGATGTATCTTTTATTGGTCGGCCTTTTTTTTTAAAGGAAGCTGATGAGCATTATAAACGTATAAAACATTGGGGCTTTAATTGCCTTAGATTTTTAATTATTTGGGAGGCAATTGAGCATCGCGGTCCAAAAAAATATGATAATGAATATTTAGACTATTTAGAAGAAGTTCTTAAAATTGCTGAAAATTACGGTTTTTATATTATAATTGATCCTCATCAAGATGTTTGGAGTAGAATGACTGGTGGGGATGGTGCTCCATGCTGGATTTTTGAGAAGATTGGTTTGGATTTTACTAAATTTAATGAATCTGAAGCGGCTATTCTCATGCAAAATAGATATGATCCTAATAACTTAGATGCTTATCCTCATTTAATTTGGCCAAATAATGCTCATAGATTTGCTAATGGGACAATGTGGACATTATTTTTTGGTGGTAAAGATTTAGCACCATCTTGTAAAATAGATGGAATTAATGTTCAAGATTACTTGCAAGATCATTATATTGAAGCTATAAGGCAGGTTGCCTTAAGAGTTAAGGATTATAAATATATTATTGGTTTTGATACTTTAAATGAACCACAGAAAGGATGGATAGGTAAAATGGTTAATCAAGGGGCACAAAAGGGATTTAGTGAGGAATTAGGACACTCATTTACTCCTTTTGATGCTATACTTACCGGGTCTGGTCATTCTAGAGAAGTTGGTTATACTGAAATAAAAATTTCAGAAACAGTAGAAACACGAAGAGATATTTTAAACAAAAATAAAGTATCTTGTTGGGTTGATGAAAATGAAGATATCTGGAAAAATGAAGGTGTTTGGGGATTAGATGACGACGGAGAACCAATTATTTTGAAAAATGATTTTTTTACGACTAAGAACGGTAAAAATATTAATTTTTATAGAGATTATCTAGTTCCTTTCATCATGAGATATTCTGAAGGTATTCAAAGCATTATTCCTGAAGCCATAATCTTTTTTGAAGGTCCTGAAGGTACATTTACTACAAAACACTTTAAAGCACTTAGTAAAGATTATCATGATGCTATAGAAGATTTAAAGAGAAAAGGTAATGCCCTTAAATCTATAGCCTTTGCAGCTCATTGGTATGACATAGGAACATATGCATCAAAGACACATTTATTTAAAATCAATAAAGACATCATTACAAATGAAATAATATATGGAGAAGAAAATGTTCAAAATATGTTTATTAATCAATTATCAACTATCAAGAGTATTTCTAAAAATATCAATGAAGGAATACCTACTTTAATTGGAGAATTTGGATTAATTTATAATTTAAATAATAAAAAAGCCTTTAGACTATTTAAAAGAAATCCAGAAAAAGCTTGGGCTCCATACGTGAAATTATTAAACATGTATTATAATGCAATGGATGCGAATATATTAAGTTCAACTCAATGGAATTATACAGCAGATAATTGTAATGAATGGGGGGATTTATGGAATTTAGAAGATTTTTCAATTTTTAGTAGAGATCAACAAAATAATCCTAAAGATATTAATAGTGGAGGAAGGGCAATAAAGGGATTCTGTCGGCCACATTTTATTTATTGTGCGGGAATACCATTGAAGATGGAGTTTAATATTAAGGATGGAACCTTCAATTTTAAATTTGAAGGAAAATCTATTATTAAAGCTCCAACAACTCTTTATGTTCCAGATATCCACTATCCGAATGGCTATGACATAACTTCCCAACCAGAAGGAGAAATTGAAAGAATTTCTAATAGACAGTTATTAAATATTTATACTAAGAAAGATGGAATTTTTAATGTTAAAATCACTAAAAATCCTTAGAATTGTTACTTTATTTTAATTTCTATTTAAATTAGTATCAGTCTTTTTCTTGATCTTGAATTTTTTTATGTTTAATTAAGTCTTCTGAATCTACTTCAACGAATAATGCTCCAATATATTTACAATTAGTGCATTCATATAAATTAGGTGCAAGCCATCCGCTAACATTCACAGCATTTTTTAATTTCGGCTCCTTACATTTTGGACAAATCTTTATTATGGTCATGAATATAAATTTATACTCGGTACTATTTTAATTAGGTTATATTCTTATAACAAATAAATTTTAATAAAAAGATATTCCTTAGTAGTTTAGAGTTTATTGAGGAAATAATAATAAAATGTCTGATTTGGAATTACAACGAAAGAGCTTACCTAGCGAACCAGGAATCTATTTATTTAAGGATAAAAAAGGTGTAATAATTTATATCGGTAAAGCAATTAATCTAAAAAAGCGAGTTTCTTCATATTT
>JAEOTJ010000110.1 GCA_016839905.1 Promethearchaeota archaeon
AATGATTTAATTATCACTCGCAATCTATAAAAAAGAGGAAAATTAAATAATGTCGTAAAATATCTTTTAATAGAATAATTCTCAGGATCTTAAAAAAAAATAACTTGTAAAGTCAAGAAATATAATAAATTAAAACTTATATCCACAATCATAATGACATATAATTTCCCTATAATTCTCGATTGTCAAAAAATTGAGTAGTATATTCAATACTTATGGTATTCTTCATTATTATGCAATTATTATATATTTTTTGAGACTTCCGTTGATAAAGATGTTAATAAATCTCGATTATATGACCAATACAAGATTTTTATAATTCTTAAATCAAATATTATGAATATTCCAACATTTTTTCAATAGGGGCGATTGCTTTCTTGGTAATGTCAGATGGTACTTTAATTTCAAAAGTATTGTCATCTAAGTTTTCCAAGACATGCTTGGTTAATTCAAGCGTATTTTTTTTCATGTTATAACATATTAACTTATCCATTGCTAAATAATACTTGTTTTTAGGGAAATCTTGAGCCATTCTTTCTAAGAGACCTTTCTCTGTACCAATTATGAATTCATTATTTCCAGAAGGACTTTTTTTTACACTATTATACATGTGTGCTGTAGAACCTACAACATCTGCTAATTCTCTTACTTCTCTCACACATTCAGGATGAACAAGGACTCTTGCATTGGGATGATCCTGTTTAGCTTTTTTAATATGTTCTGGTTTTATTTGAGAATGAACGATACAATGACCATTTTCAGGCATTTTAATGCATTTTATACCAGATTTTTGTTGAGTATAATCAGCTAAATTAGCATCAGGCCCAAATAATACAGAATCGACTCCAAATTCTTGCTTGATTTCTTGGACAATCTTAACAGAATTTGATGATGTACAGCATACATCCGATATGGCTTTAGTTGCTGCCGTGCTATTTACATAAGTAATTACTGGTAATCCAGGATAATCCTCTTTATATTGTTTAACTTTTTCTGGATTAAGAAAAGCTGCCATGGGGCAGAATGCTTCAGGAGAAGGAATTAATACATGTTTATCTTGATTTAAAATGGATGCCGTTTCTGCCATAAAAACAACTCCAGCAAATAAGATGTATTCCGCATTTACCTTTTCTTTAGCTATTCGTGATAAGCCAAGAGAGTCTCCCAAATAATCTGCGATTTCCTGAATTTCAATGGACTGATAATAATGAGCTAAGATTGATACATCATTTTCTTTCTTAATTTTGAGAATTTCTTCTTGCATTTGCTTATAGGTCATAAATTATCCATCCACCTTCAGATTTAATTAATAAATTTTAAATTAGCAAAGAATATTATTTTTTTGCTTAAGAATATTAAGATAATTATATACTATAAAAATTAATTGAAATGGAGTATAATTGATGGAAAAAGAGAAGCAGCTCCAAACCTTGGGTATTATCCTTATTATTTCAAGTATTATTTTGTCTCTCTTTTCAGTAATGTTCGCGGTTTTTATAGGAAACGCGAGAATGGCTTATATTGATGAAGAAAACATTTATTTCGAATCTTTTTCAGTTAAAATGGATGATGGCATTGATATCCATGGATATTTATATGTAGATAAAAATTTACATCAATCTTCTGATCACTCAGTCCCAACAATTTTGCTCCTACAAGGGATAAATGGTAGGAGGGAGGATCATTTTTTTAAGGTATTTCAATTGGTCAAATTCGGATATGCGGTAATTTCAGTGGAACAACGAGGTCATGGCCTTTCAGGGGGTATTAGTTCTTTTCTTGGAAAGGAGCCCCAAGATATGAGAAATATTATTGATTATATTGAAATGAATTATAAATTTTCCAATTCAAGCCACTTGGCTTTACTTGGATTTTCATATGGAGGAGGAATAGGTACAATACTCCAAGCAATTGATCGTAGAATAAATGTCTCTGTATTTTATCATCCTCTTGCTTCAATCGAAGAAGTGACCTCCATAATTCCTTTTCAAAATCTCATTGGCATTACTCCTGCCATTAGTAATGTGGATGAAATCCAAGATGGAATGGATATTTGCGATCCCAAAAATACAGGAAACATGCTCTTAATCCATGGGAAGGAGGATAATTTAATATTAATCCAATCAAGCCATGATTTATATGATAAAGTGAATGGATCTAAGAGAGACGATATTGACTTGGAGATTCGAGAGGAATTAGATCATCCTGAAAATGAGGCGGATCAAGTTTCTTTTCTTCATACAATCGTTTGGTTTGAGCATTTTTATCATAATAGCTCTATTGATCATGTGAACCGAGAAGATGAAATTGAATACATTAAATTATATGATTTTAATTATCCAATAGATATAGTACCGCAAGTCATGATAATTATAGGATCTATCTTAATATTCATTGGACTCACTCTATTAATCGTGCCTAAGAAAATTATTCCTTTTTCGGAGGAGGTTCTATTTCCATTTGACCCAATCTATAAACAGGATAGCCGAATTAATGAAGAAGGATATAAAAAGGATATTTTAATACGAGTAATACTTTATATAATTCCCGTGGTTGTATGTGGGCTTATATTCGCAATCCTTAATCCCTCATTTGTCTATGGATACCTTCTTTGTGTTCCTCTGGTGACAATCGTTCTATTGCAAATATATCTAAATTATAAACATTATAGATCTAAATCAGATTGGGAACAGTGGCTAAAGAAAGACTTGAAAATCTTCTGTTATGGTTGTGTTCTTACAATTGGACCTATCTTATTCCTTGTCCTTCTTTTTAATTTAAATTCAGCATTTATGATGGCACCCCAGATTCCCTTTTTTACATCCACAGCATTGGGATATTTCATTGCGTTTATTAGTTCAATAATGATGGACTCATTATTGATACGAGATTTAGAATTCAAGCATACAACTTTATTATTTGGTTTAAGACCATTAACGGTCTTGATTTTCTATTTATTTGTTCCAATCCCTCCTTTCATTTTCCTTGGCGGAGTAATAATACAGATCTTATTCATTTCATTGATAGGGATAGTCCTTTGGATAATTTTAATGATTGTAGAAATTATTGGCAATGTTTATAAAAATAGGATTATTGTTGTAATGATCATTTCATTACCAATCATCGTTGGTTTAACATATCTTTTTTTTAGAATCGTTTGATTTTTTAAACGAGATTGTACTTGTTAGCAATCTCTATGAAGGCATTTGTAAAATGCTTTACTTGATCCCAAGTCAGTCCGTATGTACTAAATTTCATATCTTTAGAAATCCCAGGAAGCATGCCAATTACTCCTCTCTCTTTAAATTCTTCTCGTATGAAAAATCCTTTTCTCGGATGATTTTTTGCTATCTCTGCAAAAGAATCTGTTTTTATCGTTGTAAGAGGGTGAATTTTCGGTAATTTCCCAAGAATTTCAATTCCCTTCACTTTTTTTAAATTTTCAAGGACATAATTCGCTTTTTTAGACTCATCTTCTACAAATTCTTTTTGAGTTCTTTTAACAATTGCGGGAAAACTCGCCATTAACGTGATTAAAGGAGCACCATAGACTGGTGGGCATCCCAAAACCGTGCATATCTTATTGGGAAAAGACTTAGAAGTTAAATTTCCAATAATTTTGGAAGCCCTCATTATATCATCTTGGAACTCCTCTTTGAATCCAACGATTCCGATTGGGCCTGAAGCTGCCATCGATTTATGCCCACTACAAGATATAAAATCAATGAAATCAGTCTTACAATCAATGAGTAAAACCCCTCCTGAGTATGCTGCGTTTAATAGAAATGGTATGTCAAACTTCCTGCATATTTCTCCGATGGGTCTTGGTTCATTATGATTTCCATATTTATAATCTACATGAGTTAACACGACGAGTAATGGTAATTCTCCTTCTTCTTCCTTGACTTGTTTTATTACCTTTTCATAATCCTTGCTTTCAAGCTTGAATTCAGGTTCTCCAGAATTAGGAACTTCTCTAACTTTTAAATTATTTGATTCAATGGCTAAGTAAGTAGTATAATGAGATAAACTATCTACAACAACAGTTTTTCTATTTGGATATTTTCTCGCTAACACCTCCATTACTAATCTTTTTGATTCTCGGGCGGCTGCTGTGACCATTACGTTGTCAATATTTAGAAATTTTGCCATATCCTTTAAAAATCCAACTATCGGAGGATTTTCGATTTTATCTATTCGACCTTTTAAGCAATTATCACATATACTATATCCATCACCAAATGCTAATAATGCTTTATGAGCTTCAGTAGTTAAAATTCCCCCTCTCTGAATTGGGTGGATATTTATATATTCCTCATTAATAGTTCTGGTTAAATTTGAATATTTTTGTACCAATTCATTCGTGTATTCTAGATTCGTCAAAATAATAACCTTATTTCTTAGTATTTAATTTATTAAATTAAAGTTAATTTATATCTTTATTAAATTAAAAAATAGAATTAAAAAAAAAATAATCTTAATTGTGAATAATAATGCCTATAATAATGCCAAGCCCAAAAACGGGTAAGGAACCCCAAATACATGAGAATGTATTTATTGCACCTAATGCAACAATTATAGGTGATGTTACATTAGAAGAGGGTGTTAATGTATGGTTTGGAGCGATATTAAGGGGTGATTGGGGCACAATAAAGGTTGGAAAAAATACTAGCATTCAAGAAAATGTCACCATCCATGCAGAACTAGAAAAATCAGCATTGATTGGAGCAAATTGCATCATTGGCCATCATGCAATGATTCATGGTCCCTGTGAAATCGAAGAAGGTTGTTTAGTAGGAATTGGATCAAATGTATTGAATAATTCAAAATTAGGAAAGGGGTCCACACTTGGTGCAGGGGCTGTATTAGTAAATCAAGAAATTCCCCCAAGGAGTTTGGCGGTTGGTATTCCTGCTAAAGTTAAAAAACAATTACCCGATAAGAGAAAAGCTATGGCAGAAATAACTGCGCCGTTATATGCAATCAATGGAAAGATGTTTAAAGAATTTTTTGAAAAAAATCCTCAATATTCAAAATATTAATTCTACTTTCATTGAGAGCAAATACAGTTCTCATTTTTCACGATTTTTATTTTATTGAATGACATATCTAAAAGATTTACCATTAATAATTGATTTTCCAAGTTTGGGAGGTCTAATGAAGTTTTAATTACTTCAAGAGCTTCCAGAGTGCCTAAAACTCCAGGAGTAACACCAATTACGGGTAAAGGACCTCTTTGAGGTTGTTCTAATATTGAGACGTCGGGTTCAGGAAAAATACATCGATAACAAGCACTCTTTTTTGGATTTATTGTAATAATTTGCCCGTAGAAATCTTCAATTCCAGCAATTACACATTTTATATTATATTTTATGGACGTTTTATTCACGAGGAACTTAGTTTTCATGTTATCGCTACAATCTATAATGAAATCTTTATCATTTACATATTTTTTTATGGATTTTTCATCAATATAATCTTTATAAACATTAATTTCAACTTCAGAATTAAGATTCGATAACCGTTCTTTTGCCATCTCGACCTTTATGTTACCTACGTGTGATTGGTTATAAAGAATTTGTCTTTGCAAATTGGATATCTCTAATACATCGTTATCAATAATTGTCAGTTCCTTTATTCCGGCAGCTACAAGATATATGGAACATGGTGAACCCAACCCTCCAGCTCCAATTTGTAATGCTCTTACTTTCGAAATCTTTTCTTGACCTTCTTCTCCTATTGAAGGAGATAATATTTGTCTAGAATATCTTTTTTTCTGATTCACAGTTAAAATAATAGATCACCTTTTTATTTATATAATTGTTTTCAATCTTTCAATTAATTCCTCTAATTCTATTAAAATTAATCCTAAGTTAATATTTAAATCTAATAGTGAGATGACAATCATTATATCACTTACTTTAGCCATTATTATTTGGACATCTTGGTATTCAACAGTAAACCAATCTATTTGGTCATTTCCAAGAGTGCCAATTGCAATTTCAATGGCTCCAAACATTGTTGCTGATATTGCACAAAATTTTCTAGGATTAATAGATCTTGGCAATCTGGATGAGATTAAAAGACCATTCTTATTAACTATACCTATACCGAGAAATCCGTCTATATCTTGAGTTTTTTCGAGTTCTGTATTAAGCCCTTTAATATCAATTGATTGCATAGGTTTCCAAGTTGATTATTTATGATATTTAAATATTATAAGAAATAAATATGAATGAAATTTAAAAATTTATGTAATGAATTGAAAATAATGATATTAGAATGTTTATAATTTATAATCTTGAAAAGGATTTTAAAATTATCTATAAAATCCTTTATTATTTCCATTAAAAGCAGGATAACGATTGCGCCAAGAGGGCTTCCTTCTCTTCGCAGTTCTTCCAAAACCGCAACTAGCACAATATCTTTTTCTTCTATGGTATGAATGCTTTCCACATCTCCTACAGGTTTTATGGGTTGCAGCTTTATTTTTCTTTCCTTTACTTGGAGTACCTTTCCCCATATTGTTAAACCTCTTTTAATAATCCTCTTTTAAATATCTTCAAACTCTTCACGATGCATTAACTGATCATGGTCAGTATCTTCTTCATTTTCGTGAAAAATTATTTTTTCCCGATCCTGACCAATAAATATAATTGAGGCCCCTCTAATCATGACTGTACCTAATTCCTTACTCCTTTTTCCACCACGACCAAAATATATCTCTTTTGCATTATCAACAATTAAATTCATATAATTATCAAATCGAACTAGTTTTCCTGTTAAAAAGGTGTTCCATATTTTTAACTTTATATGAACTTCTGGCTTTAAAATTGCTTTACTTAAGGTTCTTGAAATTGCATGTTGGCTCATTTGAATAAAACGCGATTAAATTGATCTTAATTATGAAATTCTTAAGAATACAAAATTTAAATATTTTTTTATTAATTTTTAATTTCTTTTACTTTTATTTCTTTAAATTTAATATAAGAGATATGATCAGTTCTTGGAATTTCTCTATATAAAATTTCTTCAGGAACTTCGGTAAGAATTTCTTTTACATTAGAAATCTTTTGGAATTTTTCTTTCATTTCTCTTATAACTGCGGTATGAATATCTAAATTATGGGGATCTTTATTAGGTAATAACAGAGGTTTTGATAAGGGATTAGCTGCTAATTTTCTTTTAGGAGGTCCTCTAATTGGTTCTGAAGAATCATTTTGCCCCTTAGGTGGAGGATTTAAGAGAGGAGGAGGGGAATATAATGGATGATCAGCATTCTTTAAGGCTATTTCACGTAAAGCCGCATTTGCTTCTTTTAATTCTTGATCCACATTATTTAATCTATTAAAGGCTTCCCGAATAATGTACATTATAGAACTCCAACTTTTATTTCCTTTAATTTTTCTCCATTCATTATACTCTTCTCTTGAAATTGTAATAGATATACTTTCACCAGGTATTTCAGAATCTTCTGAAAATTTATTATAATTAGGTTTTGATGTTTTAATTGTTATTGATTTTTCTTCTTTAATTGTTATTTCTGTATTTACTTTATTCTTTAGTGAATTATTAACAAAACCTAAATAACAAGCATCATTTATGAAAATCTCTGAGAGAGGGAATTTTTCTCTAATATTCAATTGGTTTCTTTTACCTGAATTAAAAATTATAGTAAGGTTCATTAATTCAATCTGGAGATCATTGTAATTATAAATCTCATCAAGTTCAATCGCTAATCCTATTTCATTTTCTGAATAATAAGGATTTTTAATTGAAGTTAAAACAGGTAGAGATTTTGAACTATAATGATTGTCATTTACTCTGGATATATTATATTGTAGATTTATATATTTGACATTTTCTGGGAGGATACTCCTTTTTTCTTCCTCATTTTTTCCAAACTTTAAAAATAAATTTTCATTTTCGTCCCAATTAATCTGTATTAATTCCATCTTCTAATATAATTTTATATATTTATAGCTCCTAATTTTTATCACTACTATAACTTAATTCTATTTTAACTTTATAAGAGCCTAAATTTTTTGAATTGCTAAAACAAATTATTAAATATTCATATTTACTATTAATGGGTATTATTATTCTTAAAATTAAAAATTATAAAATATTCATTTAAATCTAATAATTGCTTATAGGGAGTATTATGAACGAGAAAGAAAAAGATCCTATAAAGGAAATCACAACTTATGTTCCATTTACTCAAAAAACCGGCATTATGTATAACTGGTATCTTAGCTTTGTTTTTCTTGGTTCTTGGACTGTTGCTGTATTATTACAGATTTTTCATGGCTTACTTTATGATCCATCATATCATTCTGAATTTTTTTCTGCTAATTTTATAAAATTAACTTTTTATCCTATTCTCTATTGGTTATTTAATTGGGTTTACAGAAACACTGTTGCTGATGTGAAAGAGATTTTTTTTAACGACCCTAAATTTAAAAACTTATTTAAAGATGAAGCAACGTTTTTAGAATATAGAACTAATTTCATTAAAACTCTACATAGCAAAAAGGAATATTTCTTCATCATTCCTTTCTATGTTCTAATGTGGGGAAACTTCATTAATGCTATCATGACTGTTGAAACTCTATCCCCTCTATTTATCATAGGAAGTTTTATGGATTCTTTTTTATATAGTCTTATAGCTGCTTCCTTAGGTTCAATGGCTTATTATGTAATTACGGTTTTTTATACCTTTTATAAATTTAAGAAGGAAGAGGAATTAAGCATTTCCACTTATACTGATTGGTTCAATTCAATGCTCGAAGATTCTCAAATAGAAAGCTCTCAAAAGTTAAATACTACATTATATTCATTTCAACATGATACGCGAGTTATTGGACGATTTTTATTTATATTTTTCTTTAGATTTGTGATATTATTAGTTATTGCTGATCTCTCTATTTATCTTCCATCAATAATCTTTCCTGATCTTAAAACAGGAGCTGCTGCTGCTTATTGGGTTCCTGGGACATTGATTCTAATATTGCTTTTTGTATTATCTCAGTATAAAATTCACTTAATACTAAAGTCTGCTAAGGAGAAGGTTAGTGATGGTTTAAATACGATATATAATAATTTGAAAACTGAGTTATATCAAACTTTTTCTGAAAAGAATTGGGAGGGGCAAAAAAGCATCCTTAAAAAGATCTCTTTCATAAAAGAAGAAATACAAGAAATTTCAGGAATGGGAACTTGGACTTTTGACTATCCAGAAGTCTTTAAGATTGTTGGTGCAGCACTTCTTACTATAGTTCCTTTAGTGTTGGAATTTCTTCCCATATGGTAAGACCTCTTTTTGAACTACCAGCACCTAAATAAAGGGGGCTGGATTCTTGCTTCCTCGACCACTGCACCTAAAGGGCGTCTTACACGATCTCCACAAGCGTAACTTCCCGTAATCCCTACGGTAGATTAGTAACCGTTCTTGGTTTTCGAAACAGTCACCATTAAGATTAATATTAATATGATACTATAAAAGGATGATAACTAAATGGATTTAATGATTTTTATAAGCATTCATCAATACCCTAAAGAGGATATGGCTTTCTGCTTAAAAAATGATAAATAATAATTCTAATGCTTTTTATTATAAATTTCTTTTATAAAAATTATTGTTATTAATGTATTTGTAATTAATTTGCTATTTTTACATGAGAATTTGGTGTTAAAATGAGGTATTGATCGCCTATCCTTCCAATAGAACCCCCCGTTTCAGCCAAATAAGTCTTAATCTCATCAATCGCCCTTTTAAGCTCTTCAATAGAAATAGTGCGATTGTCGAGAATTTCCTTAGCATTAATGATTAAGATTTTCCTTCCTGATAACTGTTTTTTAACATCCTCCACCTGTTCAATTGAATTTAATTTATATTTTTTAATAAAAAAACTCTGAACTATTGAAGAAACATTAAGATAATTCTTATCTTTTGAGAAACCCATTGTTTCTTCTGGAGACCCTAATAATTCTTCACTTTCTTTTTTCCATAATTTTGGCATTTTTAGCTCACAACCTTAAATCATTTATCCTTATTTTTACAAATTAAAAGTAGGTTTATTCATATTTAAAAATGAGAATTATCGGGATGTGATCTTTAATCATATATGTATATGATGTAGGAAATATATGGGAATACCTTCTAATATAATCAAGAAAGTACCTTTTTTTTAAAAAATTTTTAAAAGAACTATTTTTTTTATAATAAATCTAACTTTTTTAATATTTTAAAAATTATAATACCAATATATTACTTACAATTTTTCGAATATATAGAAAAAAAAAAAAATAACTAGTGTATTGATAATTATGGATCTTGAATCAGAAAAGTATTATGAATTTATTAAGTCAAGAAAAAGTGTTAGAAATTTCATATATGATAAAATTGAACAGCAAACCATTAGAAATATAATTGAATGTGGTCGATGGGCTCCTTCAGGATTAAATAATCAGCCTTGGAAAGTATGCATGGTAGAACATCCAACTGTTAAAAGAATGTTAGCAGACCTTACTAAACATGGAGCTATAATTGATGGTGCTTATATTAACTTAGTTGTTTTTCTCGATCTTGAAAAAGGATATGATCGTGTGAAAGATATTCAAGCAATTGGAGCATTCATGCAAAATATCCTTTTAGCAGTTAGTGCCACACCAAAAATAGGGGCAGTTTGGCTAGGAGAAATTTTAAATCAAAAAGAAAAAGTTAACGAAATTTTTAAATTAAGTACAGATAAATTTGAGCTTATGGGTGTTATTGCCATCGGAGTTATTGATGAAGTTAGAGAAAAGCAAGATGACAAACCTAGAGAGAGAATTGCATTGGACGAGTTCACTTCATTATTTTAAAAACTATTAAGAATTTTTTTTAATCAAACCATATCTCTTTTTGTTTTAATAATCTATATTTAGATTTTTTAGTAAAAATTATAATTAAAACTGAATTTCACCTATGTAGAAGTAACAAAAAACTTTTAAAAATTAAATTTCAAGTTATTAGTTAAAAATAATAAACTTAGGTTTTATAATGAGTGGAGCAAGCTTTTCGGAGGAGAGTTTAAGAAAGATTGCTGAGCAGAAGGTAACCTTTCGATTTTCCCTAAAAATTCATTTAGTAATTTTCTTAGTTATAAATTCTCTACTTTTTATAACTAATCTCTTACTTTCTCCCTCATATTTGTGGGTTCTGTATCCGATTTTTGGGTGGCAAATTGGTTTAACGATACATTTTATTGCATATGTCATGTATGCAAAAGGTATTACTCCAATGGTTAAAAGAGGCGTGATTTTTAATATATTTGCTTATATCTCAGTAATGGCTTTATTAATCGTTGCAGACTATATTGATTCCGCTACTATTGAGTGGTCACTTTATCCAGCAATTTTTTGGGGTGCTGGTTTAATTCTTCATATTTTCTTATATTTTATTTATTTTAAACAAGATATTGGGAAGAGAGGAACCTTAAAATCTAAAAAAGAGGTTGCCATTGAGAAGGAAATGGAAAAAATGAGAAAAAAAATGAATATATAATCATGTGGTTAAGTAAATTTTTAGATATGACTGATGATGTCAAATCAATGAAAGAAGAAATTAAAAACAAGATCTTTATTATTCGAAAAGAGCCGAAACTCACACCACTTGAGTTTACAATTTTAGAAACTATTTTTCAGAAGGAGATTTCTGGATATGATCTAATTCAAACACTTAATCACCATTTTGCTGGAACTTGGGAAGCTAAATCTGGAACGATATACCCGTTATTGTCTAAATTAAAAAAAGATGGTTTTTTAAATATAAAGAAAGTGAAAAGTCCAATTGGTCCGTTGAAAAAGGTCTATAATTTAACTGAGGCAGGAGAAGAACTTTTAAAGATAAAAATTAATAAAAATTTCTTAGATCAAATTCAATTTATAGAGAATTTTATAATTGAATTATCTACAATATATATTCAAAGTACTCATGAAAATAAAGTAAATGAAAATTCAACTCAAGTTCAAAATATTCTTAATAATTCTTTTAAAAATATTTTAACAAAAATCCCGAAAAATATTGGAATGAAGCTTTTTTGTCCTGAATGTGGTACTGAACAGGACAATATTGATGCCACAAGTTGCTCAAGCTGCGGTATCTCTTTATCCTTCAAGGACAATAAATAATTTACTCCTCAGAAAATCAGGAGTCACTCTGTTTAAAAGAATAAATTCTTTTTTTTTAGGAAAAGAATATGGAGGGAGTGGGATTTGAACCCACGAAGATCTGTATCACTGGATTACTTCTACACTCAGGTTTCGGAGCGAATCTTAAGTCCAGCACCTTTAATCGGTCTTGACCCTTATCGAAATGACCTATAGCCTAACCTAACGTATAGTCAATTAATTGACCAAACTCGGTAATCCCTCCATTGATATAATAAACTAAAACTACTTTTTAAACCACTCCAAATTATTACATGTTAGCTTTTTATAGTATAGTATTGAGAAATCATATTTTTAATTTAAATTTTTCTTAAACTATAGATATTTAATAGAACCATCAGAGAGATGCGGATTTTTTATCATAATATCTCTTAAGGAATAGTGTTTTCATTTTTTATTAGATCTTTTATAAATTAATTATGGAATTAATAAAGCAATTAATTTCAGATTAATAAATCCTATCAATTATTATTAATAATAATATAAAGAGATTTCTAAAAACATTTTTATCATTTATTCATTAAATATTTATACAAAATAGATAGAAATAAATAATAACAACATATTAAATTATATAAAAAAAAACTATTCTGGATTAATAAAATTAGATTTAAAAAATTTATGCTTAATGAGGTTTAAAAATAATGCCTTTAGGAATTCTTGTAATCCGTTGGGACAATGAGATTGGTCCGATAAATGAAGGTTTTTATCCCGAGAGTTTGAAAATTACGAATAACTTGCTTACTCAAGTATATTCTTCGCATCGATATCAATCGTTAAAGCCCGGATTTGCTAGTATTTCATTAAAAAATAATAAGGTTGTATCATTTTTTTCAGGAGTAGGTGATGATTTTATATCTATTGAGAATTATGTAGTCGCTTTGCTACTGAGGAGAGATGAGAAGCCACATAAATATCGAGAAGTGTTGAAAAAGATCGCTGCTGAAATACTTGATAAAATTGCAGATGGCAAATTCAAGAAGTTACTTCCCGATTTATATAAAGAATTAGCAAAGGTTAATTGAGGGTATTTTTAATCTTTTATTTTTAACGAAAAATTAAAAATCATTGATTTAAAGCCGACAATAATCTTGATTATCCCCTATTGATTTAAGTCGGAGCATTTCAATTCTACTTTTTTGTTCTAAAATCCATTTTTTGTCATTTTTCGATAAAGAAAATACAATAATTGATCGTTTTTGTAGATATCAGAAGATCCGACGAATTTTGATATGGGATAATTAGAATTTTCGTCGGTGTTAAATTGAAGAATTTCACTTTTCAGTTAATTCTCGAAATTTAAAAATACCCTCAATTAAATATATTTTATTTTTCTCTTATTTTTTATCATATGATTATTATTTATTAAAAGGAACTTCAAACCAAACTATAATATATAAAAGAAAATATTCAAAAGTTTAATCTTCAGCTTTTTGAATATTTATTTTTCCTACATCGTTGATAAATACAAGATCAACGGTTTCTAATTTTTCTATGTATTTTTTCACTAATACAATAGGTGCCCCAAGTGCTTTCTGTAAATCTTCTTGAGCAATAGAACCTACTTCCATTACTATTAAGAAAGTCTTGAAAAGGTCTTCTTGCTCCATTAGGATACTTAATTTATCAAAATAAGAAATTTTATCTTTATTCTGAGTTTTCCAAGTGCTCAAATTATCAACAATTTTATTTAAACGGTCCATATCGCCGCTTAATAATTCTTTTGCTTGACCTACATCTTTGGATGATTTATCTAATTCTTCTTTTAATCGATTAATTTCTTTCGTATATTGTTCTTTTAAAGTATTAATTTCATTATCGCTTTTTTCCCTAAATTGAGAACTTTCATCAAGTTGTTGTTGGCGCATTTGGTCTAATTCTAATTTAAGGCTTTTAGAGAAAGCTTCTGATTGGCCAATTTTTCCTGCTAAAGTTTTTATTGTTTCATCTTTTACAAGTAATTCGGAACTTTTTTGAGCCATTTCAGTTTTTAATTTACCTATTGTATCTAATGCACCATCTAATTTTTGATTTGTAGGATCTAATCGACTCTTATAGTGTTCTAATTCTTTTTGAATTTCTCCTAATTTACTTTTTGATCGTACTAGCTCAATATCTTTTTCATTAATTTGTGCTCGCTGAGAACCAATTAATTCCCTCAATTCATATACATCATCAGGAATCTCTGTTTGAGTTTCAATTTGCTTTTTTTGCCTTTCTAATAAGCTAGATTGCTCTGCTATGATTCTTTTCTGTTTTGTAACTAATTCATTGAGTCTATCTATTTTCTGTTGTAATACCGCCGATACTTTTTCAGAAGATTCAATATTGTCAATCTTATCTAATAAATCTGGCATTTTGGATAAAAATCTCTTATAATTTTAAATGAATATGATTTATTTATTAGTTAATATAGAATCATTTATTTAACTTTTTTCTATATAAAGTTATAATATTAAATATTTATTAATTATTGCAATTAAAAAATCTTAAAATGATTTAATAGGATTAAAAAATTTGTCCGTTGTTTATTTTAAGTCTAATCAAGCAAGTATCTATATTCTAATTACTTATAAGTATTTAAAAAAGAGCCAAAAAGTAATTCTAAACAAAATTAAGTTTTTTCATGACGAAAATGAAACCTTAGCTTATATAAAGCAAAAAGAGCTAACAATTGTTGACAATTCTTTAATTAAAAACCTACAAGAATTAATTAATGATTATTTATCTGGTAAAAACATCAATTTATATGAAAAGTTGAAAGATCATAACATTGATTTACAATTGAAAGAAAAGTTTCCTACGAGTTTTTCACAGAAAATCATTAATTATTTAATTGTTCATGTTCCTTATGGAAGAATAACGACCTATTCTGATATTGGAAACAATATCGGCTCAAAAGCGTTCAGAGCAATAGGAAACACATTAAGGAATAATCCTTTACCTCTATTAATCCCCTGTCATAGAGTTATAAAAAAAAATGGAGAAATAGGAGGTTTTATGGGAAAAATTGATAATAAATGGCAACATAAATTAAAAAATAAAATACTTGAAATTGAGGGATTAATTCCTCTAAAAAATCAAATTTTAATTACAGATTAAATATAGTACCATTACTTGCGTTGAATGCTTTCAATTTTGGACTACTTAATTTGTTAATTTCTTGAATGAATTTGTCACCTGAACAATGAATAGGAAATAGATGCAAGGTTTTGTTATATTCTTGAAATGACTTCAAGTATTCTATCGTTTTTTTTATTCTATCGTCTGAAGCGTCTGCCATATGAAAACCCCCTATGATATGACTTATTGGCTTTTTTATTTTTTCTTTTACATAATCTAGTGTATTCATTATCCCCGAATGACAACATCCAAGTAATAAAACAACATTTTCTTTATACTCGATTATTAGGCATTTATCATCCAAAATTTTATCCTCCTTTATAATGCCCTCTTGAAGTGAAAAATATTTCTTAACATCTTCGTCAGCATGCTTTCGAGGAATCTCTCCGCTTGCAATTACTTTAATCTCATCATTCTTGAATAGTACATGTAAATCCTCTTTGAAATTTATCTCTCCTCCTAAAGACTTAATCTCATCGATAATAATGGGTGTCTGACTTATAACCTTCATTTCAGCTATTAACTGTGCAATTTCTTCACGTTTTTTTCCCTTTATATCAGGATCTTTTAGGTCTTTTGAACGATTGAAAAATCTTTCAAAAATAGCATTTTCATGAGTGATTACTGGTATTTTTTCTTCTATCCTTCTTAAAATATTATTTAATGCTCCAATATGGTCATAATGCCAGTGAGATAGAACAATCGAATTTACATCATATAAAGTAAAACCTCTTAAATCAACATTATATAAATAAGTTTGATTGTTACTGCCTGTATCAAATATAATTTTGTATAATAATTCAGCACCCCATTCATCTTTAGGATCTTCAATATTATAAATATTAATTAAAAATCCTAATCCATGTTCTGCTAAGGTTTGGGTTATAAAAACTTTATTTAACTCTGTAAATTTAATCCCGTGTTGTGTAGACAGGTCTTGATATGGATTTATGATATTATTTGTAAGTAAAATAATTTCAGTTTTAATCATAATAATAAATAAAATTCTTATCTTTATAAATAGGTTATTTTTAAATTCCCTTCATTGAATTTAAATTTTATTCTATCAGCCCAACTTTTTAACAGAGACCGAGAGAATATGGATGAAACCCTACACCCTCTATCCCATCAGCCCATCGAGCATTTGGGACTGCTTTCCGAATGATATTATATCCCGCATTCACATCCGCATTGATGATCATGCCATTTTGGCTTTGGAATAAGCCCCGACTGATACGCTGCCCTTTATAGCGAGCTTGTTTTTTAATTGGTTCCTTATCAAAAAAACTACATTTAGAGGTATATGATTCTTCACAGCTCAATACTTCAATTCCAACCAACTTCGCTTTATAGGAAATGTATTGTATTAAGGCGTGGAACGGAACTTGAACAAAATGCTGGGTGGTTCTCTTTCCTAATTTAATT
>JAEOTJ010000111.1 GCA_016839905.1 Promethearchaeota archaeon
GATTCCTTAACCATTTTTAATAATAATTTCTAATTCATTGGACTTTCTTTCAAATGTCGAATACAATAAATTCTCAACAGTTTCCACCAATTCCGAGCTAAGGGCATTTAAAGTATCCGCTGTGAGATACTGGGACAATTCATTTAAATCCTCCTTGATTCTTGGCCTTAACTTGACAATAAATTGTTCAAGCAATTCCTGCTTGTCTAAGACGTGTTCTCGAAACTTCTGAGGCTCATTTTCCCGATCTTTAGCCTGTACGGGCTGCTGAAGTTCTACAAGGAATCCTTTAACCATCTCCTTGCCGGTTTCGGTAATTACAATTCTTTTTGGCTTGCCATTTTCCTTGACAATGAGCCCCTCGTTCGCAAGTTTCTTTAAAACATTGGAAACTTGTCCCTTATCCCTATCAACACGGGCAACTATTTCCTTGAAGAAGGCTCCGCCTTGCTCTTGATGATTTAATAACAATAAAATCTTAAGGGACAGCTTTAAACCATTACTTATCATTTTTATATACTCCTTCATGTTGACATTTTATCAACTATCCATGTCACTTGTTGAGATATTATCAACAGGTACTTGTTGACTTTTTATCAACTAAATAATTATTTGTTGATAACATGTCAACTCGTTATATTTAAAAAAAAATTTATAAAAATGATTTTTTTAAAGATTTTATTGTAATTATTATTATTTCAATAAATATCCAATTTATAGATAGGGCTGAAGTAGAATATATTTTTATAACAAATTAATAATATTATTAATATTTTCAATTGAAATATCCCATTCAATAAAAGTTTGTTTTAAGCGTTGAAGAATATAGGTTATTTTATTGAATAATTCATCTTGGGTTTCTTTAGGAACAGATTCCTCGAATCCAAGTCTTTTTAATCCTTCTATCAAATTATTTAAGATAAATTCATACTTTTCTTTTTTATCATTAAAATCTTTTAATTGGAGGTGAGATTTAATATTCTTTAAGACCTCTTTTATGGGATATAATCTTGCTTTTGAAGCTGAGAGCGTGATAGAATAACCAACCTCTCTATGGTATTCAGAAAAATCAAATTTCTTAGCCAATTCCATAAAATTATCTCTATTTAAAGGCAATTTATCAATATTTTGAGAATATCCCTTACTTTCCATTAAATCTAAATAATATCCTGCTGAGAATGGAAATCCCCCATAATTATCATCAAGAAGAAAGACTATCTTAAAGGAACTATAGAGCTCCACATATCCAAATATTACCTTTTCATCTGATCTCGCATCAATAACCATTGAGTGGTAAATATGGTCATAATTCAAATTGAAGGGATAATAATTTTTAAGAAGTGTAACTGGTATGCTTCTGTTTGGTTTGATTATAAAATCTCTGAATTCTGTACTTGATAAAGTTATATTTGGCTTGATTGAATGTAGAAATTCGTATATCATTTTTGCACTTGCTCTAACGATCTTATCAAACGGAAAAATAGATTTATATCTTAAAACCTTAAATTCTGTAAAATGTTTCTCTGATTCCCTTATTTTTCTTTCTATATCAATTTCTCTATTGGGATACTTTTCTTGCATCCTTGTGTAATACTTTCTCATTGATTCTACATTCGGAAAGGCTAAAATTGTCTCTCCATTTTCTCTCGAAACAACTCTAATATCCTTAAGTCGAGGTCCTTCTTTATCCATAATTACTTTTCTTCCTTCATGATCAAATCTCGCTTTTTTAGAGGGTTTTCCATCAGATTTAAGTCCAAGAAAATCTTTAATTATTCCAAAACTTGTTTCTAATTCTCTTTCAAATTCAGAGCCGAATTTACTATTACATTCTCGACACACATTTTTAAATGTTAATCTTCCTCCAATACATTCAGGTATGATATGCTCTTTAGACTTAAGAGGCTCACTAATTCTTCTTTCACAAAAAATACATTTTTCTTTGGACATATCCTAAAATTTATTAAGTTATTAATCAATTATACTATAATCTTATGGAATTTCTCTCTAAAATATTTTACTGTTAAACTACTATTAATGGGAAGAGAGTGGGATTTCACTTACTTTTAATTCTTTATAAAATGACTTTTTTATGCTTTTTTGATATTAAAATAAGTAAATTTATTCTCATTTAATTTCACTTAATTTTTCACGTATTTCCTTCAGGATATTTTTGCCCTTTTCCGACAGCGTGTATTCGGTACTGGGGTCTCCCGCCCGGATCACATTCACGTTCCTTTTCAAGACAATTTCCTGATTTACCAAGCTTTTCAGCATTTTATACACGTATGAGGAGCTTCTACCCTTTATCAACCTATTCAAATCGCTCACTTTGACATGACCCGGCGAATTTAATGCGACGAGAAGCGTGATGGCATCCAATATCTTTTTCTCTTTTATGGATGGTTAATATTAATTAAATTCGTGAAGTAAGTTTGATGATATAATCATAAGAATCCTTAATGACATCAATATTTTTGATAACATCATCCTTATCCATCAGCTTGATAGATTTCCATATTTCATCCTTCCAGAGCCAGCACTTTATTGATTTCATTTGAGGCTTCACAAATAGAAATACACGATTGTTCTTATAATATGTTAAAGCAGTCATGGCAACATTTAACATGATGGAATCTGTAATTTCATTTACTTGATCGTCTAATTCATAAAAAACTGCTTTAATAACATCAGGAATATTCTTATCAGTAAAGAATTCTTTTATTTCTCGGTCTTCCTTATTTACTTCATAACTTACTTCCTCATCTAAAGACTCGGCCAATTCCATCCTCTTTATTTCAGTAACTATATCTCGTAAGGACATTATTTCAAGCTTTTCTTTGGGATAATCTTCCCAATTATGTTCCCAACAGACAATGAGATCGCATTTATCCGCATCATGTCCATGATCCTTAAAATTTTTGCTTTTATATTCAAATTCAATTAATACTTTTTTATTCTTATCAGAAGTCTTTCTTAAAGCCAAGCAATCAGGAAATGATTCACGGATATTTACGATTAAAAATCCAATATCTTCAGCTATCTTAGAGAATATAACAATAACGCCTTGTTCATTGATTGGCTCATATACTACCCCTCTAAAGCCTAAAACATCGCCATACTTCTCAAATTCGTTCAAAATATCCTCTCCATTCTTTATAATTATATTTTATTTTTATCTTTTAATAATAAGTAATTAAAATTAAAATTTTTAAAATAATGATTATTATAATTTTGATTAAAATTTTAATTTATGTTAAATCTCAAGAGAAAACTCAATAAAATACAATCACTGAATTTTCACTTGATCTTTTTATTAAAAAAAAAGTTTATAAAATCTAATTTTATTAAAGATTTTGCTATCAGGATTTGGTTAATTTTCCAAATGAATGATTAATTATAAACTATTTCATCTCATTTCAGTAATTGAGTAGCTCTATCCGTTTTCTTCAATCTTTCGCCTTATTCATGGGATGACATCCGTACAAGAATTAGGGAGTTTTGTCAATCTTAAGTAAATAAGAATTATATTTGTCAAATTATTTTGAATCTCTCAATTCTTTATCATAATCCTTTTTCTTTTAATCTTCTATATTATTATTATGGTAGGTAGAAAAAAAAAGGTCTTAATTCCAATTTTTAGAGATTTAATTATAATAATGAAAGGTATAGCTGATTTAATGCTAGGACAGATTCAAATCAA
>JAEOTJ010000112.1 GCA_016839905.1 Promethearchaeota archaeon
AATTATCGGTTCCCTCAGAAGTACCCCAGTTCAGATTGAATTGACCATCATTGTCAGGAGAACCTGCGTCCGGAGAAGTTACGGAGAAAGGTCCTGGAGGTATTCTTAAAACACTTATCTGCAAGCATCCTGCATCTGAATATCTCTCCCCCGTTCTATTTTTGGCACAAACCCTAAAATAATAAGTTCCATTTTGTGAAGTAGAAAAAGGAGCCGTATTTATATCTAATTCGTTAAACAATATATTTTGAGCACCTGTATATGTAGTGAAGGAGGTGGTATCCCAATAAACCGTGTAATTATCGGCTCCCTCAGAAGTACCCCAGTTCAGAGTGAATTGACCATCATCGTCAGGAGACCCTGCGTCAGGAGAGGTTAACGAGAAGGCTCCAGGAGGGTCAGGAAATTTATTGAATTTGCTAACATATATATCTTCATAACTATCATGCGATGTATCAAAAGCACCCATAGTGGTATTGAAGTCGCTTGAATCGGTATCCCCCGTAATGTAGGCACAGCCATTAAAATCCACGGCGATTGAGTATACATAGTCTGCATCACTGCCTCCGATAAACGTCGAATAGGTTAAGGTGGAACCATCTGCACTCAGCTTGCTCACAAATACATCACGAGTCCCCCCATTAAATGTCTCATCGAAAGCACCCGTGGTGGTGTTAAAGTCGCTTGATCGGGTATACCCAGTAATGTAGGCACATCCGTCAGAACCCACGGCGATTGATTGTCCAATATTATCATCACTCCCTCCTATAAACGTCGAATAGGTTAACGTGGAGCCATCCGCACTCAGCTTGCTCACAAATACATCACGAGTCCCCCCATTAAATGTCTCATCGAAAGCACCCATGGTGGTGTTGAAGTTGCTTGATCGGGTATACCCAGTAATGTAGGCACTTCCATCTGCGTCTATGGCGATTGATTGTCCAATATCAGAAGAAATCCCTCCGATAAATGTCGAATAATTCAATGTGGAACCATCCGCACTCAGTTTACAAATAAATACTTCACTATTCCCCCCATTATATGTCTCATCGAAAGCACCCGTGGTGGTGTTGAAGTCGCTTGATGAGGTATACCCAGTAATGTAGGCACTTCCATCTGCGCCTAATGTGATTGATTCACCATAATCAGAAGAGCTCCCTCCGATAAACGTCGAATAGGTTAAGGTGGAACCATCTGCACTCAGCTTGCTCACAAATAAATCACGAGTCCCCCCATTAAATGTCTCATCGAAAGCACCCGTGGTGGTGTTGAAGTCGCTTGATGAGGTATGCCCAGTAATGTAGGCACTTCCATCTGCGCCTAATATGATTGAATATACATTATCAGTAGAGTTCCCTCCGATAAACGTCGAATAGGTTAAGGTGGAACCATCTGCACTCAGCTTGCTCACAAATACATCACGAGTCCCCCCATTAAATGTCTCATCGAAAGCACCCGTGGTGGTGTTAAAGTCGCTTGATTCAGTATATCCCGTAATGTAGGCACATCCGTCAGAACCCACGGCGATTGATTGTCCAATATCATCATCACTCCCTCCAATAAACGTCGAATAAACTAAGGTGGACCCATCCGCACTCAGCTTGCTGACAAATACATCATCTAATCCCCCGTTATACGTCTCATCGAAAGCACCCGTGGTGGTGTTGAAGTCGCTTGATGAGGTATACCCAGTAATGTAGGCACTTCCATCCGCGCCTATAGCGATTGATTTACAATAATCTAATTTACTCCCTCCTATGAACGTTGAATAATTCATGGGATTGTCATATCCAGCAGCAGCAATGGGTATATTCGTCAATTTTTCCAAACAATCGATATAAAATTGATTATTATGAATTTCACTTGTTTCCTCAATAATATCATCCCTCTCCGATGAATTCCAAGTAATTGAAGCAAGAAAACCCGAACAAAGCGCGAGCATGAAGATAAAACTCAATCCCTTTTTTTGCCTTTTCATTTCTTTTCCCTTTTTTGTATATAATTTAATACTAAGACACGCGGGTATTTAAATGTTCATTCAAAAAAATAAAAAAAATCAGGACAATTCCTTTCTCAATGCCAGTTTAAGTCTTCAATTTCTTTCTTACCCATAACATATTGGATAAAAATTAAGTAATTGTATTATTACTTTTTATTCTTTAAGGTTTCTAACCTTCGCCTGGTTGCGTCAATGACAAACTCGGATGGCGACCTATAGCCCAAATCCTTCTTCTCTGAAATGAAATCTTTCACGCTATTTATCAAATCTTCCGGTAATCTAACTGTTTTATAATTCGTCATCATTTAATTATAATTAACTCCATTTATTAAGCATTTAGGATTTTCATTTTAGTTAAATGTAACTCAATTATGACGAATATTTAAATATGAAATGTGATTCTATTATTATTAGTCATATTTGATCTAAATGTAACTCAAAAAGAGATTTAAAAAAATGAAAGATGAAAAACAAGTCCCTATATATAGGATGGTTCGTGCTTGCGATACAATAGATTTAATACCCGTGTCAAAAAATGCCTATCTCATTTTAGATACGGGGAAAGCGACCTGTCATCCCATATTTATAAGAAATGACAGAGGTGGTGAAAAATTCAGTTAGATTTTTTCATTAGAACCTTGGAAAAGATGCGCTCCGAAAAGGATGATGAGAATTATGAAATTACATTATTCGAGAAAGGCGAGAAACGTAGAATGACCTTGGCAATGCCTTTAAAGATTGCTATGGCGTTATATCAACAATTAAAAAGCGATTTTAAAATAAAAAAATAGCCAAAATGCCTGAATACATGGATATTAAGCGAGCATTGAGATTAAAATCATTGCTTTTTCATGTATTTTTTTCATTAATACAACTTGTGGTAAAAAAAAATTCATCTCTTAGAGAAAAATAAATTTGAGTTAAAAAAATCGCCCCAAAAATAATTTGTTATGATAATAAGAATGAGATTGAAAAATTGTTTCATGAACGGAATTGAAAATCAAATTCGAAACCAAAAAATAAATATCTTTATATACTTTAAAATAAAAATTAATTTAACACTAGCCCAAGTTTATTTCTGGTTCCAAACAACCATTAGAAAATTATTAGATTAACAAAGATATTAATGTAATAAAAAATGAAAATAGAATTTTAGATAAGGACATCATGGAATAACTAACTGCACAGGTTTACATAATAACAAGTCTCTAATTTTTCTTGTTTTTGCATCAGGCTTGAAACCCCTTACGACAACTTTTGAGATTTCTCCTGTAAGATATATTCTCTCAAGTTTAACTAACTTTGATATATTTTCGGGAAGTTTGGTTGACTTCTCTGTGTGAAAATTTAAAGTATGTAGCTTTTTCAAGTTTTCAATCGAATTTGGGAGAGTCCTTATTGATTCTCCCTCAAGAGTTAAGATTTCAATATATTTGAGATCACCTAAAGAGTCAGGAATTATCTCAGAATCTTTAAAAATAAGTCCAAGATCTATAATATGGTTGCTCTCTACAACAAAACCATCAGATAAATATCGTTTTGAACTTGGTTCTAAAGTGATATTCAATGTTTCTTCAATATTTTTAATTGCTATAATCTCAGATTTCACTAATTTTATACCTCTAAATTCTACAATTTCTTCTTGAATCTCAGGTATCGTTAATTGTTTGGGGAGCTTCCACATCTTCGTACCATTAATAATCTCTTCCTCAGCTATCCCTCTCCGGACTAGAGATTTAAGTTTCACATACAAAAATCTTCCATCCATATTGTTTTCAAGGTTAAATTTTAATAATAATTGGTTTCTCGATTGCCATTCACTTGTAAAAACCTTCAGTATATTTTCATCCGAAAATATATTAACCCACATTTTATAAAATCCTTTTTATAATACGTTAAATAAGGATTATTTTTATTATATTTAATACTTATGGAAAAACTTTTTTTATAGTCATAAAAATTATAATGGGAGGGATTTCCCATCTTTTCTATTAATTTAAGCTAAATTATAATAATAAAAATAATATTAGATTTTTTAAAAAAAATCTTGGTCTAGGAGATTATGTGTCAGGAAATAGTCCTTGGACAAATCCATCGAATAAATTGCTTCCTTAATAGATTATATTATACCAAATATTCTAGTTATATCTATATTAATTCTTTTTTGCATTAAATATTAATAATCATTATGACTTGATTAAATTGTGAAAAAATTTAAAAGTATTGTTTTAAAGAATCCTCAATTAAGGAACTTAAGAAAAAATTTGAGAGCTGTATTAAGAGAGGGAATTTACATTGAATGGGAGAAAAAGTTAGATTTATTAGAGGGATATAGAATAAATCGTCTTGGAGCCTGTAGGGAAAATTGGTATATTGAAGAAGAAGTAGAACAGTTAAAACAATTATTGTATAATTCAATTATTTTTTGTAATAATCATTATTGTCAAAATTGGTTAGAAAATGATAAAGTATATGTTCCTAAAATTAAGAAATGGTTTTGTGTAGAATGTTATTCACGATATAAAGAAATGAATGACAATGAATATTATTTTAATAAAGGCGTAATTGTTCAGGAAGATGCCCATAAACCATGTTTATATCTTGGTTGGTGTCCTTATGGTCATATTGTAGAAGCATTTATGAAAGGTGATACTTCAGTTAGAACTCAATGTAAAACTTTTAATCATGATTGTCCCGCTTTTTATGTTGCTGAAGCGGTTAACGAAAAATCTAAGGAGGTCCCTGTTCCAAATCCAAAACTACGAGATAATTTAAAAAATATCTCTTTTTTCATTGAAAATAAGATTAATCATCGTATGGGATTTTATAAACCATGTAGAACGCTACATTGGTGTCCATATGGTTCATTAGGAGATGCTTTCCAGCGCAAGAAAGATAATAAAAAAATAATGTGTAAAATATATCCACATAATTGCCCAGTTTTTTATAATGCTCAGGTTTTTATCGATGATTATAGTTTATGGTCCGATGAGGAAAAGGAAATGATGAAAGAAGAAGATAATTTATTTGATTCTTTATGCGATGGCTCTATAAATAAAGATCTTTCTTTTAAGGGTTTAGGTTCTCCCTTGAGGCACATTCGTGATAGATTAACAAAAAAAATATGGCAAAGCAACCTTGATACCATGGATTATAATATGGATATGAATGAAGATATGGGAATTGAACGATTTATTAATGGTAATATTGATGATAGAGATGGTTTATTATTTAGTGGATGCTTGGATAAATTAAGTTTAGAGGAGCTTCAAGATTTAATAGACCAATCAAGGATAAAATTAAGATCCCTCGCAGAATTGCAGCCATATATTGATGATGGGAAATTAGATGAACTTGAAGAAATAGAGCTATTATATTTTTCAAAATTAAGGAAAATTAAAGTCATCAATTTTAATTTAGAATTAGTCAAGAATGTTTTTACCTTATTTGAAGAAAGTTGTTTAGAACCTTTTATTTGGAATAATAAAAATTTTCAGAAAGAAGTGATCTTTCCATTAATTAAAGATATACTTACCAATAATAATATTAAAGAACATTTCATTAATGATATGAAAAAGCGGTTATATTTTCCCGATAATTTTTATGAAGGAGAAGGTGTTCAAACTGTATTTTTGATCTTATCAATTATAATACAAAATTCCAATTTTAATGATTTGAAATCCTTATTGGAGAAAGACATTATTGAACTATTAAAAAAAATTAAAAAAGAATTCAATTCTTTTATTTATGATTATCATCAAGATTTTTTTAGATTATGGAAAAATTTTTTTATTAGTTATAACAATTATTTAAACTATTTTAATGAGATTAATGAAAAGTGTAGTTTAAAATGAAAATCTATTTGTAATAAGAAAATTTTAATAGAAAATAAATAAATCTATTCTTAAATATATAATTAATATAGAAAAAAAAAAAATTATAAAAAAAAATAAGGTGTTTCCAACGAGAATCGCGGTGGAAGACAGTAGAACCGGGAAATTGATAAAGCTCGACGTTAAAGAACATCACAAGATCGAACGTATAGTTGATCAGTCTCTGGCAGACCTCCTGCCTTCTCAATAAATAATAATCAAGCACATGGGCATTATTAGTGCTGAACAGCGTTCATATACTCTTGTTCTTGCTGGTCGAGAATTACCTCCTACAATAACCATAGAAGATGCCATTCATAAATTTGGGCTTAAAGAGAATGACAAGTTAGCCTTATGGGCGAGGGTTGTTGGAGGAAATTGTTAAAAATATTATTTTTTTTCTCTTATTTTTTATTTTGATTTATTTCTTCTGGAATATTTTTTTAATGTGAGTTTCCAAAATAATTGCTAATTTATTTATAAACAAATAGATATAATAAAGGATTTATTTTTAAAAAAACGCAAAGTTTTCCAAAATAAATGCAAAATCAGTTATAAAGAATATTGAAGAATTTTTTTTTTCAATGTTTCAAAAAATTATAAAACTCTCTCTTTATAATCTATTATGCTTAATAATAAAACTCATGTTTTACTTTGACGATAGTTCTCTCTGATCCACTCAAATAAAGTTTGAACGCCTTTAGTAAGGTATTTTGTTAATTCATCTCCAATAAATTTCTCAAACATAACTTTACCAAATGTGTTTATGATTTTTTTCCATCGCTTATCCTTTAATTGTTTCCATTCTTCAAGTATTTCTTGAATAATACTACCCCATCTATCTTTCTTCTCATCTGGCCAATTAGATTTAATTATTTGTCTTAAATATTTTGCTAAATCATTCGGTCGTTCAATAAACATATCTAGTTTTAGCATAATATTACTTTTATCAACAGATAAGCCGACAGAATTAAGATTTTCACTAATTATGTAAAGTTTATCCATAATCTCATTCTTCATTTCATTTTGAGCTTCTTTTATTTCTTTTAAATTTTCAATATTCACACCTGTAATATCTTTAAAGAATTTATTTATCTGATATTTTACTGATTCAAAGAAATCTAGTGAGAATTTATCAGTGATTTCATTCTTAAGATTCTTCTTAAGTAGCAAAATCTTCTCAGTATTATCTTTATGAATTATTTCCTCTGGTTGTAAAAGGTTATCGAGCTCAATGAAAATGTCTTCAATTGATATAACTCGAGGATCTTGCTCTATTGAATTAAAGTCAGCAGCAGGGAATTTTTCATCACATTGAATACATAACTTATTTGCTTCATTCATTTTTAAAGCACATCTTAAATGATATAAAACTGAGCATTTTGGACACTCAAAAATATAAACACTAATATTACCCTTACAGGCTACACATACTTTTTTCTTTTCTTGAATTATTTCGGGATCTCCTTGACCAACAGCATTTATTCTTCTAATATTTTTTAATTCCATACTTAAATTAATTAGTCGATTTTTCTGATTTTGGTTTTTTATTTTATCTAAAGCTTCTTCAACAATTTCTAATAACATTTTTGTTGCATCACTTGAATTTCCTTTAAAAGAATTATTAAAAAAATTTAACAGATGATGTACGATATCATCATCTCCCCATTGCATTGATCTCCAAAATCGAGGATGTTGGGCGAATTTATCGAAACCATAAAAATCAATGTAAAATTTCCACAGAATATCACGATAGATTCCTTCATCAAAAAGAATTTTTATAAGCAGAGCAGATAATTTTTTATAGTTTTTCTCAAAATTCATATTTTATATTATTTAGAATTGTATTAAAATAATTATCCCAAACATTATACGGCCAAAATATGCTTTAAAAAAGAACTCTTAATTATCTCTCATATCTTCCTTTTTCTCTTTCTTATTTTTAGTTATTTTCTTGTTGAAGGTGTTGAATTTGAGATCTGTAGGATAAATATAGCTGTGATCATTCCAGCATATTCATTTACCTTAAATTCATAACAGTCCTTTACCGTATCAGGTTTCCGCTTTTTAGTAATTTCTCGACTTTCAACAACTAAAATTGCCAATTTTGAATAATTATTGGCATTTGTATCTCGTTTCCATTTGTCACATACAAGTATATTTTTGTATAAATGATCGCAAGGATACCGAGTTGTGCACGGAGTGATTTAGAGTCTTATTTGCTTTATTCTTTCTACTGCTTCCCGTTCCTTTCCTGTTTGTAGACATTTCTTTTAAATTTAAATCTCTCACTACAATTGATTTATCTTCTAATGATTAATCAACTCTATTTGCTCTGAATGTTTAATTTTTTATATAAGCAAGTCACCAATATTTCAAAGATCAATATTTATGAAAGATAGCGATTATCTAAAGTATTTGAAATGATTTAATGCAATTTATTATTATTTTTGAAACAATTTTTGAATGTGAAGATAATAAGAAAAAATAACATATGTTATTAGCATTTTTTTTGGAAAACTTTGCATTTATTTGGAAAATTTAGCATTTATTTTGGAAATTCATATTTAACAAGTATTTTTATTTTTAAAATTCTAAGTATTTTTACATCCTTTTTTTTTGGATTAGGGTGTTATTAAATGTTGATGTGGTTGGAAAATACTAATATTAAGATCATTCAGTTTATTAGAATCACAAATCTCAGTAAGCCAGGTGTACTCTGTATTGGATTTTATAGGTCTCCATCGAGTATTTGCTAATGCGGAGCCATTATTTAATCCATACGAAGGCATTAATTGTGATAACATGGAGATATCATCATAGAAAGTTAAGTCATGAAGGTTTATATAAGTAGTATTCCCTTCAGA
>JAEOTJ010000113.1 GCA_016839905.1 Promethearchaeota archaeon
TTCTTACCATATCTCCCTCTAAATGACCAGATATGAAAACGTGTAAATATTCTATAATATCAGGGAAATCTTTTAAAAAAATTTTAAAAAACATTTTATCATCAGTTTCATATCTTAATAAATATTTCATTACAAAATTGTGATATTCTCTTGTCAATTTTAAATGAAAACTATAAATATTCTCTTCATCATTCCTAAATTCAATGATTATCATTTCAATTATTCCTCTTATTCATTACTTATAATTTAACTATTTAAACACCTATTTTTTTTTCTTCTTAAAGTATTTAAATTACACCATTTAATTTATAGATATTATAGTTTTGAAATGATATCTCATTTTACCTTCATTTGTAATTAATTCTTAACCCATATTTTCTTGTTTTTAAGTTTCGTCCAATTAATTTTTTATACTACAGGAGCATTTATGGTGAAATTACGATATAGAAATATGTCCTCACTTCAGCATTAATAAGATAATAAGTGTATGTTAATAATAAATTTAAAAAACAAATTAAAGTAATTTCATTTAGTAAAAAAAAGAATATTATAATAATGATTTCCATTAAAGATGTAGATATCGACATTAATCCGATAAAAAGAGCTACCAGTGAATATGACATTGAGCATTGGTTTGATAGTCTTTTTGACGAGTTAGGGCTTATTTATGAAGCTCAAAAAAGAATTTTAAATGGAAGGCCTGATTGTTTAATCGGAGATGTCATCATCGACTTCAAATTCAAGATTTCAAATAAACAGTTAAACCAGTGGGTAAATTTAAAAGGAAAACAGTATATTCAAGAATACTACAATTTTAATGGAAAATGGCCCTCCTTATTAATCGTAATTTCTGAGAAATATATTTGGTATTATGATAAAGACTTAATCTTAAGAAATAGAAGGGAATTAGATAAAAGATCAATAGTTTCTTTATTAGAATGCCTATTTGAACCAAAAACTATTAATTCCGAACAATTCGCTTTATTATTTGGTGTTAATTCGCCACTTTATATCCTTTCTTATTCGAGATTAGAAAGACATTTTGATGATCATTCGGGAGAAAAAACAGTTTGCTTTCAACAATGGAAAAAACATTTTAGACTTGCTTATCATGATGAAGAAGTAGGGAAAGAATTGTTTTTACGCCATTCTTATTTAAGCATGTTAATAAAGCTAATTTTATACAAGGAATTCATTAATCCAGAAGAATATACAAGAGAATATTTTAGAGATCTTGAAGACCATTTTGAAAAACGAGGCATTTCCTTATTCCATAATGACTTCTTTAGATGGGTAATAAATGTCCAAGCACTCTGTGATAATTATTTTGAAATCTTAAAGACCATATCTTTTGAGGCAACAGATATATTTCGGGCAATTTATCAAGAAATGATCATAGCTGGAGTCCGGCACAGGCTTGGTGAGTATTACACTCCCGAAATATTATGCAAAAAAATGGTTGAGAAAGAATATGAAATCGGAAATAGAATATTAGATTCTTCTTGTGGTTCAGGTACATTTTTAATAGAAACTTGTAAGAAAATTGATTCAATTTTAAATAATCCCTCTGGGAAAAAGCCTTCTCAAGAGTGGTTTGAAGCCATGAATAATGTTTTCGGATTTGATATTAATCCCATTGCTGTATTAACAAGCAAGGCAAACCTCATCCTCTATTTTAAGGAGCGGAAGAAATGGCTTGAAAATCTATCCATCAATGTCTATTTATGCAATTCTATTGATCCAATCGAATTCTCTGCTCAAGCTGATGTGATTTTAGGCAAATATTTTAATTATTGCATTGATTTAATGGATGATAAACTTGATTTAAAAATACCTGGAGATGCTTTATCCAAAAGTAATATTGAGAATTTCCAGACCATAATAAAGAAGATCTATACAGTTTGGGATGGATTTGAGGATGATTATGATTCTACTTGGGAAGCAACAGTAAATTCCTTACCGAGTCAAGTTAACGATGCCTTCTTAAACTCAAAGATTCAAAATTCAGAGATATTAATGGAAGATGTCTTGAAAGAGTTCTTTTCCAAGTTATATTATTTAAAAGGAAAAGATAAAGATCATATCTGGCTATATTTATTAAATAATCTAGTAGGAATACGACTTCTATTATTAAAAAAGAAAATGGACTTAATCATTACAAACCCTCCTTGGCTAACTTATAAAGATGCGGATAAAGCCCTACAAGAAAATATGAAATTGATCTCTCAACAATATGATATTAAGCCAGCAGCGCAAAATATTACCAATATAGAGGAAGCGGTCATTTTTTTATATAAGATCCCTGAACTTTATTTAAGAAAAGACGGGAAGGGCAAGATTGCTTATGTAATGCCAAGATCCATATTAGTTTCTTCACAAAATCAAAAAGCCAGAAGATTTGAGGGGTTCTCAGAGGTAGAATTTTTTGAATTTGATGATTTAATTTTTAATATTGATTGTTGCTGCATTTTTGCAAAATACACGGGGAAAACTGATAAAATAAATGATTTACTGAAAAAATATCCCGTAATATGCCATTATCTAGACCATATATCGATGGAAGAAATAGAAAAATTAACTATTGAACCTTATGTGTATTTCCAAAACAA
>JAEOTJ010000114.1 GCA_016839905.1 Promethearchaeota archaeon
CCCGTAGTCCCTACGGTATGGATGAATTTGGTTATCATTCATCTAAATATAGATAAGGGAATGAGTCTTAAAAAGTAAGAAAGGGTGGGGAATTATTGATTTGTGCAAAATTCATCCCCCTCCTAAATAAATAAAGGAGGGGGTTTTCTTTAGCTTTAATGATAAATATTTTTTTTCTTTATTTTTTTTTACCTTTTTTTATCTCTTTTTTCTCAGCTGGAGTTGTTTTCTTGGCTGGAGTTGTTTTCTTGGTAGGGGTTGTTTTCTTGGCAGGGGTTTTTTTCTTGGTTGGAGTTATTTTCTTGGCAGGGGTTGTTTTCTTGACTGGAGTTATTTTCTTGGCAGGGGTTGCTTTCTTGGCCGGAATTTTTTTCTTGGCTGGAGTTATTTTCTTGGCCGGAATCTTTTTCTTGGCAGGGGTTGCTTTCTTGGCCGGAGTTTTTTTTTTGGCTGGAGTTATTTTCTTGGCAGGGGTTGCTTTCTTAGCTGGGATTGCTTTCTTGGCAGGGGTTGTTTTCTTGGTAGGGGTTGCCTTCTTGGCTGGAGTTTTGTCTTTCACTTTATCCTTTACTTTTTTTGGTTTTTTTACTTTCTTTTTTTCTTCCTTTCTCGGTGCTGTTTTTTCTTTTTTTACTTTCTCATTAATGATTTTTTGATAGACATTCCTTAATTTCATCTTATTAGGAATATATTCAATAAGTTTGAGATATTCAGAGAAATTTGTATAAAAAATGGTCAAAATATCAAACCAAGCTTGTTGACTTTTGTTTTGTTTAGATATTTTTCTTTTTAAATTTGCTATAGTCGAGTTGGTTTTCTTTCTTTTTAAATTGTGTATAAAATTTTTTGATATGTTTACTTTAACTTTAGAATATTCGTCTGGTCTAAAATTTTTTAAATGGTTGTTCATATCTAAGTCATATAAGGGGAAATATCGGATCTTTTTATCTTCAGGGGCTTTAGGATTTTTAATTAGAATTAATTCCCTATTTTTTTTACTAATATGTTCTATAACTGGATATATATTACCCATTTTAATTGCTGAATTTAATTCTTTCCAAATTTCAGAAATGGGATAATAAATTTCAGGATATTTATCTGGATTTTCTATCCTATACATGTATTCTTTTCTTATAATTTGCATTATTTGGTTTTCTGTACCTTCTGAAACGCCTCCAGACGCAAAAATCTTCCCAGCTTTCTCTTTACTCTCCTTTTTTCTTAGCTCCTCAGTTTCTTGCTTTTTTGCATAGTCTTTACTAAGGGAAGTAACAAAAACATCTGATGCCTTGGATTTTTTCAATCCAGTACCTAATTTAATATGTGTTCTCTTTTTGGCGGTAATTTGATCAGCAAACTGTTTAGACATAAATTCTTTAGCTTTCTTTTGAGCAACTCCTTTTTTCTGGAATTTCTCGGTTACAGATATAAAATCAATATATTTTTGATTTTTTCCATTCTCATCTTTTTTAATAATTATTTGAAGGTTCATATTAGTATCGGTTATCCTTTTAATAAGGGAATGAATAATCGCTTTCGATAACATGGTTGATTTAATTAAGTCTCGTTCTAGAATTTCCACAGGATATGACTCACCTCTCCGAATATATTCGCTTTTAATAAGTTTATACACGGAGTCCATGCTTCTATCTTCTTCTTTAACCGTCTCTTTCTGTAATCTCATAAACATTGAAGTTTCACGGGGTTTTAAATAATAGATTAATAAAGTAAAACCAAGGAAAATAATCATCAGGATGGAAACAATATATTTATCGAACAAAAGTATATTTCCTATTAGAGTTAATTCTTGGTTTGGTATTCTGGTGGAAAGAGTAAATCGTGTTAAAGTCTGAGCAAATATACATGCTAAAAAGAATAAAATTAACCCATCTTTTTTAAAAAACGTAATATTCCATCCTATAGATCCTCCCAATTTAATTATAATTCTATATAAAAAGTACATTGAAACAAAGAATTCAAGGAAAAATAACAATGAAACTCCATAAATAATAAGAATCTCGTAAGTGCCGGGATCATTACTTGCATTAATTGTTTCTTTTAACGCTGCAACGGTTTCTGGTCTTATTAATAAAAATATTGTCATTTGAAAAAGTTGAAAGAAAAAAATAAATAATACAATTAAGGAAAAAGTTAAGTTATCAAAACTTCCTGCTCTTTTTGTTTCGGCTTTAGTTCTAGTTAAAATAAACTCGAAAATAATAAATAAAACTGTTAAAACTAAACTAAAATAAATTAAAGGCATTACAATTCTCATTTCTGTGTTATATACTATTATTGCATTTGATGGGCTGGTTGGTCCCAAGTAATCAAGAGCTAGAGCAACTAAAATACTTCTGTATGCAAAAGATATAATTACAAGAAAACCTAAAATTAGAAGTGGTACAGCCAAGACTACTATGTATCTCCAACGTGAATATCTCCCAATAAATCTAGATTCGATTTGTGTTGAGAATTTTCTTGAATACATGTAATATCTTCCACTCAAGAAAATCATCCATATCAATGATAATATTAAAAAGAAATTGATAAGGTTATAATCCGTTTGAATTATAAACGCAAATAATATAAAAAGCCCTACTATTAACCCAGTATATATTAACACTTGTTTTATTAAATGAGTTTTATCATTATCAAAAATAAATAATCTTATTTTATCTGAATTCATTAACATTGACATTATTAAATAGAACATTAAAATTGAATTTGAAAATGCAAATATTATAAGGTTAATAGTTTTATTTTCAGGTAAAATTATTGCTACAAGTAATATAAATGAGCAAAAAACGAATAAAATATATAGCCCATAAAATTTTTTTTCAAAAGAAAAACTTTTTGGAGGTTCTTTTCCTTTAACAAGGATTTCTGGACGAAAAATCGCCTTTTTAGCCTTTTCTAAAAAGGGAGTTTTCTTTTTCTTTTGTTTTCTTCCAGTTTTTTTTGATTTCTTTTTTAATCCTTGTTTTTTAATTTTAGCCATATTTAAAATTATAAAAAAAAAAAATAATTAATTTTTATATATTATAGACAAATTTACGATTTAATAAGTAATTTAACAATAAATACTTTAAAATAAGTTATATAAAAAATTTTTTTTAAAAAAAATTTAAACGAGTTTATTCCCGCATTCTATGCAGAATGCAGAACCTTGGGGATTTAAGGTAGTACATTTTGGGCATTTAACCAAATCCTCAATTAATTCTGTTCCTCCTTTGATAGGCTTTTTCCAATCAGAAAATGTTCCTAATACTTTAATGTATTCCACTTTAAACTCCTTGTATTTAATCTCAGATTTTAATAAAGTTTTAATTAAAGTATCTGTCTTTTTAACAACAGTTCTACTGATCATAGTAACAATTTTCTTCAAGAGCTCTTCTTGTCGGTCTGTTAAGACTATTCCTTTTAATCTTAAATATTCTAAAAAGTTAAAAAATCTATCCAGGACTATTGATTTAATGTGAAGTGACAGGTATTTTTTGAATTTAGTTAATTCGATTTTACTTCCAAATCCTTTAAATGAATTTGTATAGTTTTCTAATCTTTGGATTATTAGTCTTCTAACTTGAGGTATAATATTTGGAATGGATTTAACTTCATTATATTCTTCTCGTCTACTTTTTACATTTTTCCTGACTGCTATAAGGGATAAAATTGTACCAACTATAATTAATGCTGGAAATGATACTCTAATAATAATACTATCTAAAGGATCTAAAGGATCTGTACCCATTAATACTTCCATACCATCTGGGATTAAATCTCCATCTGTATCTGGATTATTAGGATCGGTTTTCCAAATTAATATTTCATGACCATCCCCTAATCCATCTGCATCAGTATCTTCATCATCAGGATCTGTGTCGTAAAAAACAGTCTCGCCTAGATCACTTAGACCATCTTCATCTTCGTCTTTAAAATTTTCAGAAAAAATATATAAGTGGGTTGATGAACCAATTGCTAAATTATCTATACCTGGTTTATTTACAGGCATTAGATCAACAATATCTTCTCTAATGTAAATATCTGTATCCCAATAGAGATCAAAATCAGAGTCTAATACCATAACTTTTTTAATGTCTAAAGTTGTTCCAATTGCGATTAAATTAGTATTTGCTTGTTTAAAATCACCAATAGTTATTTTTCTTACCTGGTTTCCACTTGCAACGAGATCCTCGCTATTCCAAATGACATTATAATCGTTTTTATCGCTATAATTATTTCCAAGTGTATATATAAGTATTTTTCCATTAATTGTTCCAGCGATTAACTCATAATTAGCCGCTCCTGTTCGATTAAGAATTTTTAGATCTTTTGCTCTATAATCTAAAATATCGACTTTATCAGGTTTTGTGAAAATATTATTTTCCGTACCATTATATGTAGATACATATACTAAATCTTCATCCGTGCATATAAGAAGTGTAAATAACTCACTATCAGTTGGATCTATAGCCGTAATGCAATTAATGGTGTTGTTATTATCTCCTCCTAATTTCCAAGTTATCCCTGGATTTGCGTGATTTGTTGTAAGATTTTCATAATTAGAATTACTATAATTAAATGCAAAAAATGCTGCTCTATTATTTCCAAATATTATTTCTTTTGTTCCATCATTATCAATATCACCAGTAATAATATCTGTAATTGGCTTTAAACTCGGAAAATATTCATACTGCTTATTATCATAATAATAATCATAGTAAGTTATATTATATAATGATGAATATTGTTCCAAACCTTGAGATGTATTTATTATGTATATATCTCCTTTTTCTCCCCCTAGAATAAGTTCGTTTTTTCCATTTCCATTAGTATCTCCTAATGCTATAGCTCCAGAGAGTTCAATTTCAAGTTCCATGTCCGAACTATCATTTATTTTAATAAATTTTCCATTATAATCTTCATAGATTTCAAATTTATCCTTATATATTATTATCGCATCCATATAATTATCATCATCAAAATTGCTAATCTTAAATCCTTTCATTTCGGAATAAAAAGATAATGAATCTATAAGTTGTAATTTTGAATATTTAGAAATATCTTTTTTAGAAACAACCGTTTTAAAATTCATTAAAAAAACCATATAGAAAATTGAGCATAATAAAAATATAATTAAAATTCTTCTTCTTCTTATTTTAATCCCCTTTTATAATTTTTTTCCACATTTATTGCAGAATTTTGCTTTTTTAAGTAAATTATTTCCACATTTAGGACACAATTTCATTGATTTTTCAGTAGAAGTCCTAATTCTTTGTTTTAATTGCGAAACATCTAAATTACTATCTTCTGCGGTTATTAAAAGAGCTTCCTCGGGCCAAGTCATTTCTGCTTTATCATCTTCCTTTGTTATTACCTCATCGATAACTTTTTCTTCCCATTCAAGAAGGTCTTCTATTTCTACTTCCTCTATTACGATTTCAATTGGTGATAACTTATCCATTGCCATTTTTCTTCCAATTAAACCCCCTATTCCTGCTATCAACAAACCAATCCAAAAAAATGGAGATATGAAGAATAGCATTATTTTTAGAATTGCACTTGCCAAATATGAAAATAAAACGTCATTTAGGGTAACTCCTGGTATGAATTGGAATAAAAAAATTATAATCGCGCCTACTGCTAATAAAAGAAAGACTATTTCAATGAAAAAAGTTCCATGCCAAAATACTTTCCACCCATTATTTTTAATCTCTAAATTATAATATTGTTTAGTTCGATAATACCCAATTAACATTGCAGGGAAAAGCCACGCAAGACAGGACGGAAATGAAATAAAAGAAATAAAGAATATTGTTAATGGATAAAAAGGGTTTTCTATTGAAGTATCAGAAATGCTCGTAAAAATGCCTTTTAGAAGAAAAAAGGGGGTTTCTTCCAAATATTCATATATGAAATTAGTTGAATAATTTGGAATTAAAAATGTTATAAAGAAAAGAAGCATTCCAATAAAAATAGCTAAAATTGCTGCTCCAAATTCCCATCGTCTTTTATAAGCAATTCCTCCCGAAATTCGTGGTTTTAAAATCATACTTTATTAAATCTCTTTTTTTTATATATTATAATTTTCATTAATACCCTTTTCTTTTCGGAGCTGATTTCAAAAATGCTATTTCATCTTCAGTAATTTCTCTTTCCATCTCACTTTTAACTTTATCTATATAAGAATCAAGATTCTTGATATCCTTAAATATAAATGATTGATCAATCTTTTTTTGGGCAAAATAAGGGACAATAATTGTGGCACATATAATAATAAACACGAATAGAAAAATTGAAAATACTATAAGATTTTGATATCTAGTAGTCTCATAGATTGGAGCATAAATATCCTCTCCAGTAATCCTGTCAATTCCATTAGGATTACTCCATCCTTTAAATCCTAATTCTTTATCTCCAAAATATTTTAATATCTCGATAAAATCAATTTCACAATCCCCTAAAAATTTATTAAGGTCAACATTATGAGATGTTATAAAACTCATTATAAAATCTAATATCCCTTCGAGTTCCATATTTTCAAGATCATCATCATCAGTTAGATTAACATAGGCAGTTTGAGTAATTTTATTACTTCCTTTTTTGATATATGGATAAATTTTCTCTTCTGTTAATTCATTAAAATCTAAACCATTGCTCAAGAAGTATTCATTAAGATCGGGGTCTTCATCTTTCGTAGCTCTTAAAAGTCCTTTATCTAAAGGTATTTTATGAGCTGGAAGTTCAGGAAATTCTAAATCTACAAAATCTGATTCTGGGGGGGTATAATTCCCCATAGGTTCATAATTCGCAATATAACTATTTTGAACATTCATCCTCATTAATTTTGGTTCTTCAGCTGTAGTATTTATTCCTGTATCCAAATCATCAGCAATACATTGGAGATAATAATACTCAGGAAAAAAAGTTACAATTTTTTTCTTTTTCCAATCAGGTGGCACTGAAAAAGTTATTACTTCAGATTGACTGAAATTGTTAAAAGGTGGCTGAGTTGGTAAATCTTGCCATGTCCCATTCCAATATTGCCATGTATAATTACCATTGCCCTTAGCATAATTTCCATTAGTAGCATTTTCCCAATAAATTTTATTAAACGTTTTATCTGCCCCAAATATTAATATTTCATTTGTTCCTCGGAAGATTGTCATGTTATTTAAGTTATATAAGGCTCTAACATCATTTGCAAAAGTATTATTTTTTAAAAAAATAAAATTTTCAGGAATTGTATATTTAATTCCACTCGGATCTACCCCTAATACTGAAAATAACATAGAAATGTCCATCATACTTGAATCAAAAGTATCACCTAATAATGATAATAATTTTCCTAATGTTGTATCAACATTTATGGGTATATCCCCTAAAAAAACTGTTAAATCTATCTCAATTGGTTTAGGTTTTTGAGAAATCATTCCTGCCATAAATTCTGTCAAACCACCTTTACCACTTTTTTCTTCATCAACATATAGACTAACATAAACGGGTAATAATCCAACATAATCAGAATCATCACTAATATGTGGCTGTAATATCAATTCTTCGGTAGTCCAAGCTCTTCCAACTGGTTTACCTAAATATCCCATATTAATTGAAAGTCGAGGTATTATTAATTTTTGAGTTTTATCCAAATTTTTAACACCTATTAATATTTTGATAGTAAATCTTTTCATACCTGTCTCATCATCATCAGAATAATCTGCGAGATAAACGTCATATAAGCTTACATCTATTGTTGAATTTTCTGATAAAATTGATAATAAAGATAATCTTGGAGTGATTAATCCAAAAGCCAAGATAGTAAAAAAAAGAAGACCTAAAATTAATATTATAGCTTTATTTTTTGAAGCAGATCTCAAAGTTCATACCTATTGGAAATTTTTTTTTGTTTATTATATATCTTATTTATTTTTCAACTTAACACTTTTTAAATATTAAATTATTTTAATTCATTTTAATTATTTTAGGAATATAACTATTTTGATTAATTCCCTAATCTTTGATATATAATATTTTTTATTTTATTATTCAAATAAACTATAAATTATCGTCTTATTCATTTATTTTAATAAATTTAATCTTTCTACCTATTTTATCGTCCTTTCTTCTAACTTATATAATAATATAATCCAATAAATCTGAGATTTTTATCGATACTCTTGATTATTACCTTTTTACTTTTTTGGTTTTTTAGTAATTTAAAATTTTTTTATTAAACATTAAAATCATTAAAGTTCATTAATATAACTAAAATGATATATGAAAATTAATACTAAGTTGGTTTGGATTCTTTTTTTTTTAAGTATCTTTTTGTTAAATCCATCAATTCCCAATTTTCTAACCTTTAATGATTCAAAATTTATTAAAGATTCATATTTAGAAAGTGATTTTCAATTTTTTAATAAAACTACAAGTAAAGACGAAATTTCTGAAAGATTTTTAAATTATTCTGGGATATCTCGCAGTAGAATCTATTTTGATATGACTCATGAGCAATTATTCTCGATTTGGGACACAGGTTTTATGGGTTATTCAGAACTTAATATTTTATTACAAAAATACTCATTAGAGGTATCAACTATTACTACTTCTTTTATAGAAAATGTTAATAATTTAACTAAAAATGACATTTTATTTTTAAATGCTGCGAAATATGGAAACTATACAATAGAAGAGATAAGTAACTTAACTGAATATGTTAATAATGGTGGTAATTTGATAATTTTAGGAGAACATTCTTTAGGACCACAAAATAAATTTAACTTTTCAGGATTTCAAAATCCCCTTTTAAGAAATTTTGATATGGAAATAACCCTATTGAATATCAATGATACCTATAATAATGTTCAAGGCATTAAATATTGGAATGTATTCAATTCTTCTTATTTTAATTTGACAAATATAAGTATATGGTATGGAGCTGTATTAAATCTTAATGGAGATGCATTTCCTATCGCAAGTAGTTCACATACTGCGAATTATCCTAATCAACCAATAATGGCAGGTTATAATAACTCAAATGGGGGAAAAGTATTTTGTTGTACGGATACTGAATGGTTATGGAATGGAAATGTGACTTATGGAGGAGTAAATTATGGAAATAATTCAAAGATGATATTAAATGTATTAGATTGGTTTTTTGAGATGAATATGACTCAAGAAATAGAACAAGGATTAAAAATAATTCCAGAATATAGTCTTTTTAGTTCACCGAGTAGTAATAATTTTACTTTAAATATTACTTTAACAAGAGAATTTAATGTGACGACGCAAATATCAGGGGGAACAATATTTCCAAAAATAGGGAATAATTTAATTGGGAAAACAAGTTGGGTAATAAATAATTCTCAAGATGGTCACGTGAAATTTACATTTACTAAACCACATCTTAATATCAATATCTCTAAAATTATCTATTTTTTTGAAACTTCAAGCCCAAATAAAATCTTAATATTAGAAAATAATTACTCAAGAACTATAAATCCATCCCCTAATGGACTTTTAAAACTTGCTTTAGAATTTAAAAATCATAATTATTCTGTAAATTCTGTAAATAAACTAGTTAATTATTCTAACCACGATTGCTTGATTATTGCTAATCCTTTAAGAAAGTATGAATCAAGCATTATTAATTTACTTAATAGTTCAAATAACAAAGATTGCAGGATAATTTTCATGAATGTACCATATTCCAATTTAGAAATTAAAGATAATTTACCATATATATTAAAATATGATAAAGTCGATCAACAATATCTCAATTTTACCTCATTGGATGTTCCAATTAACAATATATCTTCCACTTTTGGATTAAACTTCTCTCATCATATATTATGTGATTCAAATTACAATATAGATAAAAAGATCTATTATCCGAAAATTATGGGGGAGAATAACACATTTTACGATATCTCCAGCTATTTAGCATCGATAATTAATTCATCCAACGATTATAAAAGAGAATTAATAGGTTATAATGGATCATTTGGAGAAGATAGATCCATTTTTGGATTAGTTGGTTATATGGGAAATCATGAAAATGATATTAATAACACGTGTGTTTTAGCATATAACAATAAAACATTAGCCGCCGG
>JAEOTJ010000115.1 GCA_016839905.1 Promethearchaeota archaeon
CGTGGCAAGAGAGACTTGGAATACTGGCATCTCTTGCTCACCTATTATTTCACAGTCCGAGAATGTCCCTTGATTTTGAAAGAAATTTTGAATGAACTATCCATTTCTCCTCATATGCTCCACAAATCCTCGTACAAGTTTTTAACGTGAAGTAAGAAAATGAAAAAATAATGTCGGATTAAAGTTTAAAGGTGATTGAAGATTTAAAAAAAGAAAGGTAAATTAAAAATTATCTGCTTTAATGAGAAAAAAATTATTAATTAAGGTATTTATTAGATATTGTAGATATTTATAAATATTTTAAACTTCATTAAAATTATAGATTTATAAAAAATTTGAGTGAATAAAATGAAACCTGATCATATGCCTATTTTAAAAGGGGAAGAAGCTAAAAAGTTCATTGAACAAGATTCTAAACCGTTGAATAATGAAAAAAAGGAATATCTAAAGAAATGTCAAAAGATATATGAAAAAAATCCTTTAAGGTAGGTTCTTATTGATTACAATAATATCATAATTCAAAAACTCGATTCTACACTTAAACTTTCAAATTTTGATTGCAGTCTTGATGATGATCTAGGTTGTAATGAATTTATTCATAATGAAGCTTTATTATACCAAAAAGAACGACAAGGAATTACTTATCTGTTTTTCTATAATAACAAAATTATTGGTTATGCAACTATAATAATGTCAAGTTTATCAGCGGAATATCTGACTGCTAAACATAAAAAAACAATTTCTTTAAGAACATATCCCAGTTTACTCATTGGAAGACTTGCTGTCGATAATAGTCAACGTGTCAAGGGATTTGGTAAATATATATGTGATTGGTGTTTAGGATTAGCAATAAAATTATCCAATGAAATTGGATGCCGTTATGTAATCTTAGAAACAACAAGAGAAAGAACTGAATTCTATAAAAAATGCAATTTTGAAGAAGGTAAGGAATTAAAAGACAAAAAGAGAAAATTAATTTGGATGTATCAAAGAATTGCGATTGAGTAAAAAAAGAAAATAATATTTTAAAGCAACTTAATTTTAAGAAATTAAGCTAAATTATATTGGAATATGGGATCCATATTTATCTTCTATTTGTATTTGTATAACCTTATTCATTTGAACATCCATCTTTTCAGGATTGAAGGTTAATCCAACTCATTCTTTCATTTCTTTGTATTTCGGATTATGCTAATAAGATTTTATAAAGAACATTTCTTTTAACGATATACATCAATGAAATTGAGAAAGAATTAAATTAAATAAGTAGATATGATTTTTTCCCACAATCACAAATAAATAAGCCAATATTCAAGAATAAAACCTCTCTCAAATAAGAAATTCTTCCATGTAATATTAAACTTAAGTTTCTAATATTTCTTTTTTTTTATTAAGAGAAAAATAAATTAGAATCCAATTAATCATCATCCTTGGACATATCTTGGGGAAGAAAAGGATATACTTTAAATATATCAAAATCATTTTCTCTCATTTTTAAAAAATATCTCTTTTCAAGATCTTGCTCTTGCTTTGCCCAGTTATAGATATCTTCCTTAGAATAAAAGTTAGCATCTTCATTATTAAGGCCCTTCAATCCGGGACATTTTTTAGAATATTCTTTAATATTCTTTAGACTTGAAACCATCATTTGCCAGAAAGGAAAGCTCTTACATTGAAATGGGGCCGCATGATAAATTGTACATTTATTATCCTCTCCTAAAAATTCACAATGTTCATCTTCTTCAATAAATTTAAAACTAAGGGATTTATATTTATAAGTTTTTCCTTTAATATCCCCGGGCTCTTTCCAATAAAAGGAATCATTAACAATCTTCAAATACTTTTTAGCAAATTTTTTTAAACCTGAAGGGCCTTTTAGATTTAATTCACTTGCCAATCGTTCAATATCCTCTAAATATAAAAATACCTCTCCTTCATTACTTCCTCGACAACAACGCCCACATAATTTACACTTAAATTTTACGCCATTTTCAAGACTTTTTGATATTTTTATTTCTTTCGTTGTCAAAACTGTTAGCTGCTCTTTTTATTTTATATAGTCAAGTTAAAATCATTCTCTATAATATTTAAATTAATTATTTTTGATATGGTTTATTTTTGCAATTTTTGCATTTTTTTCCCAAAGGGCTTTAATTAGGATGATATTACTATTCTATTTATCATATTATTTTTAGTCAAGAGGAGTATGAAAGGAAAATGAAAAAAAAAAATCAAAAAATTGCTTCTGGTATATTAATAACAGAGTTTATAATATTAGCTTTTATATTTACAATGTTTTTACCCTATTTAAATAATAAAGCAGAACAAGTGGATGATGAAACAACAACAACCATGGCTATATCCTCTTCTTGGACTCAAACTACTTTATGGGCGGATCCGGGAGGAACAAACTATAGAGGGATGATAGTTACTGACATTGAGAATGATGGTGTTGCAGAACTTATCTTTTGTATGGACACATATAAAATGTTTATAGTAAATTATAGCGGAGTAAGTTATGATAAGCAAGATTTTACTCTTCCCTTTGGAGTTTCTCAAGATAATATTTATATGATAGATGCCGTTGATTATGATGAAGATGGTGTCAAGGAAATCTATTTATTAGGTATCGAAGATAATGGAACTAATTATGAATGCCAGATTTGGCAAGGTATAAGACAAGATTATAGTACTTGGGATTGGACCAAAAAGTTTTCTATCAACGATACTGAAATATGGTATGGTCGATCTCAATGTTATTTGGGTGATTGTGATAATGACGGTGATTTGGACATTATCTTAAGTGCTAGTCTTAGGGAAGAAGTTACTGCTCAAGCATATATGTATTATTTAGACTATAATAAATCCACGGATAATTTTGACATGAAAACTATTGACTCTCATAGCATAACAACCGCAAAAGCCGGCATTCTCGGTTACTCCGTTGGAGATATTGATAATGATGGATTAAACGAGGTATATTGTATATTATATAACAATACGGATGGCACATCTCGTCCACGAGACTCATATCTATTTCAATATATGTACAATTCTACATCAGCTGATTGGGAAAAGAACATTGTAATTCAAAATGTCAGTGGTCCCGAGCAATACCATTATACAAATATAGAAATTGGAGATATCGATAACGATAACATTAACGAACTGGTATATTCTGCAAAACGCGAAGGAGCTTTATATTACATTGAGTATAATGGAACTGATTTTGTAAATCATACGCTCATTTTCACTCGAGCATCATGGTATAATAATTATGCTGATATCCACATTATGGATCTTGATAATGACGGAAAAAATGAAATATTTTGCACACAGGCTCAAGCGTGTTGTGCCACTTCTATAGATATCATTAATGGTTCTGGTACAACCTGGACAGTAGATACTATTTATTCAAGCGGTGAAAATAATGTAGCTTATCTTAGTATATACGACTTAGATCGAGATGGTAGATATGAAATTTATCGTGGTGAAGGATGGTCGGGATATAAAGAGTTTTTTAAGCTCACCGTTTCAGATATTCCTACGCTCCCTGCTCCACCCATTCATTTTGAACATCAAATGACGTACTATTTACCAGTTGAGAATGGAAAGGCAAAGTTAGAATGGAACCCTTCTTATGCAGAAAATCTTCAAAATTATCATTTACAAGTATCTGATACTTATAATTTTGCATCGCTAATTGTTGATAATGATACAATTCCCTCAACTCAAACATGGTATGATTTTGATAAGGACTCTGCTGAATTAAATAAAATATATTGGTTCAGAGTGAGTGCAATAAATGGAACAGGTGAGGGGACTTTTAGCACACCTTATCGGTTTTTAATTGATGCTATTGCTTGGGACGATTGGTGGGATGAAGATTGGAGATATAGAAGAGAAATTGTTATAAATAACACCGCAAATCCAAGTACATTAAATAATTACTTGAAAGCAATGAATATTCCTTATTGTGAGGGGATGAAAGATAATTTTGATGATATTAGATTTGCAGATTCTGACGGGAATCCACTGCAGTATTGGATTGAGTCTTATACACCATCTTTTTCTGCTGATCTTTGGATTAGTATCTCATCAATACCCGCATCAGGAAATACTTCAATATTCTTGTATTATGGAAATTATAAAGCCGTTTCAGAGAGTGAATTTTTATTTAATTTTTATGTAAATCACACATTAAATAATTCATTAAGTAGTTATGATTGTACTCGTTTTATGATTGAAAAACCAGGAACAGATCAAATGCATACCATTTATCACCCTAGTGGTAATCCCGCAGATAATTATTGGAATGGAGCAAACTGGGTTTCTGATAACACTGCTTCCGTAGGAATAGGATCTCATTCGGCTAATTCAATAAAAGCCTACTATTATGATGATGAGTGGGGAGATATTATATTTATTTCCGATTGGCCCGGAACATTCCGTAATCATATAAAAACATGGGATGGGGATTCTTGGGTAGATAATGCTACTTTAGAAAATGGGCTGGATCTCGCCTCTAAAGGTGAATATTTATACGCTACATTTTTTAAAATAGGTAATCAGAAACACTTACTATTAGACTATAATAAATATAAATTTACTTGGAATGGAACACAGTGGGTTGCAAACTCAAGTCTTCCTGAATTACCTTCAGGTATTGGAGAAACAACGGTTTTACATTATAAATTTAACCAATCGGGAACAATAAAATACCATTGGTTCCCTATCGTAATTAACCCTGTTAATACTTCATATACAAGAGTGTGGCAAATTGTTGGAAATAATTGGACTGAAATCTATGGCGGAATTTTAGGGGGTTTTCCTGATCCCGTCTATTCAAATCCGTCTTTTAGACCTGATACAAATGTGATTGAAAATAGATTAACTTTATGTCAATACTCATCACCCTCTGTTACTTTTAAGTACTGGAGCTCAAACCTATATTTTGCTGATCCAGAGCCTTCCTATGAAATTGGTCCTGAAGAGGAGCAGGATTTTGAGTATTGGATTGAGTGGAATATTTCGATAAGTGGGAGTTTTGTTGGGATGACAACGGGAGATTTTAATAGTGATGGAGTAATTGATTTTGCAGGTAATAATATGGATGGAAAAACTTATGTTATTGATGGCAAAACAGGAGAATATTTATGGAATAAGGATCATGGTTATTTTTCAGAAAGAAGGTATGATATCGTTTCTACTGATCTTAATAATGATGGATTTGATGATATAATAACTTATAATGAAAATACAAAAGGTTTATATGCCTATAATGGAAGTGATGGGACAATTCTCTGGTCAGACATGAATTCAGGTGATACAACACAGAGAAGTCCTGCAATCGGGGATTTTGACCGTGATGGTGTAAAGGATGAGGTAGTATCATGTGCAGGATGGGAAGATGCTTATGTGAGAGCATTTGATGGCGATGGTTCCATTTTATGGACTTATTCAGCAGGAGACTATGCTTCATCTTCATATTTTATAGAAGTGGCAGATATTAACAACGATGGATTCGACGATGTTTACGCTGGTAGTAGTTGGCCTTATAACAAAGCATTTGTGGTTAATAATTCGGGTGATTTATTATATGAGCAAACCTTTGGTGCAATATATAAGTTTACTACAGGAGATATTTATGGAGATGAAAATAAAGAAGTAATCTATGAAAGTGTAGCTAGAAATGCAACAAATCATATTGTTTGGCAAGAAATTTTATCAAGTCCATTAACTACAATAGCTTCAAAAGATGTTACTTATAATGGTAAGGATGATATAATCTTATGTACTGATGATTACATATGTGTTATAGAAGGTGAAACTTTTAATGTTATCTGGAACAAGTCTATAGATTTTAGAACTCCGGGTGCTTGGGTTTATTATTATACAGACGTTATCATAGAAGATATAAATGGTGATGGAAAACTTGAGCTAATTACTGTAAGTGATGATGGAAATCTATATATTTTAGATGGAAGTACGGGAAAAACTATTAAAAAAATTTACATTGGAGCTTCAGTGAATTATGGTTGTATCGAGTTTTTTATTGATAATGAAGGTTGGTCTAATTTGTTATTGGGTACTATTACTGGCGATATCTTATTACTTGACATATATGATGAAATGCTAACGAGGAGTTCGGACTTTTATATAAGATTTAATATGACTTGGACAAATGATTTAGAGAGTTCTGGAATACATCAAAATAAATTCCTAGATCTTGATGGGGATGGAATAAATGAGCTCATTCATACTACTGGAGGATATAATGAAATGATATATGAATGGAATGGATTCGATTACAATTGGATAATGAACATATCCCATATAATCTTTGATGTGGGAGATTATGATGGTGACGGTATTGAGGAAGTGTGCAGTTGTAATAGCAGTACTAGTATGATATTCTATTTCTTCCAAGTAAACTTAACTACTAAAACTTGGACTTTAGAATATACATGGAATCACGGTTTCTCAGAGAGAGGATCGATGCATTTCGGAGATCTTGAGCATGATGGTAAAAAAGAAATGAGTTTTTATACAGCTGACGGAGAAAGAAGGATTTTCTCCTTCAATGGCACGGATTTTGAACAAAATGCTTCCTTCGACTTTATTGATTGGGGTTATTCTCCCGATTGTGTGCTGGTTGACTTGGATGGGGATAATAGGGATGAAATAGTTACTGGTTTTGGATATGAAACTGCGCGCAATGGTGACATCTATATTTATGAGGATTATCTAGGCGGATATAATTATATTACACATTTTGATTTTTCTAGAGATGCTGGAATTATGAATAATGATAATCACGAAGATTTAACAGGTGATGGCAGAATTGATTTGATTGTTGGTAGCGCAGTAACTGGAGTTGATAATTATCGACATATAATCCATTATAATGCAACATCAAAACAATATGAAGTATTTCCTCAATTATCTAAACAAGTTACAAATTACGTATTAGGATGGGGTAGTGGGAGAATTGCTGCGACTGATGACCTTCCAAGATATGTATCTTTTTTCTGTCCTGGTACTGGATCAGGTGAATATTGGACTGATAGATTAAACTGTTATATTTATAATGGATCTACTTTTAATCCTTCAATTGTAATAAATATGGGTCAGACTATAACAACTTATTTAAGATATAATGTTGAGGTCAGAGATATAAACGGAGATGGATTTGACGAAATTATTTGGGATGGTAAAAATGGTGCTGGAAAGCAAACAACATTCTTTGTTTTTAATAAAAAAATTATTCCTACTAATAGTTTAATAGATTCTACAGCTCCAAGAATTAACATTAATTCACCAAGTCCAAACGCTGTATTTGGTGCAAATTCTCCAGACTATAATGTGGATATATCTGATACTTTTTTACAAAAGATGTGGTATACAATTAATGATGAAGGTCATTATAATTTTACTAGTTCTACAGGTACAATTAATCAAACAGCATGGGATGCCCTTTCAGAAGGATCGGTAATTCTTACCTTCTATGCTAATGATTCCTCAGGTAACATCGGGTTTGATAGTGTTTCGATCATCAAGGATACTACAGACCCTATCATTTCAATTATTACTCCTACAACTAATCAAATATTTGATTCTCCTCCCACTTTCACCCTTTCTATAACTGAAGATAATCTTGATCAGATTTGGTATACTGTTGATGAAGGAGTAAATAATATTACATGTTCTGCTTCTGATACGCTTGGTTCCGAATGGTTATCGAGTTCTGATGGGTTAGTTTTGCTCAGGTTCTATGTAAAAGATTTAGCAGGGCACGAATCTTCTGACACTGTAACGATTAATAAAGATACAACTGATCCAATGATTTCAATCACAACTCCCATTAGCGAACAAATATTTCACGACCCCCCAAGCTTTTTCCTTGATTTAACTGAACCTAATATTGATCAGATTTGGTATACTATGGATGGTGGTATTACAAATTACAACTGCAGTTCGTCTGACACGATTAATTCCAGTGCGTGGGGTGATTTATCTGAAGGTTCAGTAACGCTTACATTCTATGTTAATGATACAGCAGGGCATTTTCAGAGTGATTCTGTAATTATAGAAAAGAATAATTATCCTATAATTTTAATTAATTCGCCAAGTGATAATGATCATTTTAACGATACGGCCCCTAATTATAACGTGGATATATCTGATGCTAATTTGCATGAGAAATGGTATACAATTAATGATAGTAGTCATTATAATATTACTGGAACTACAGGTATAATTAACCAAACAGCATGGGACGTATTATCTCAAGGTGTTGTTAATATTTCTTTCTATGCTAACGATACCTTCGGGTCTCAATCTGATAACAGTGTTATTATCATTAAAGATAGTATTCCTCCATCTTGGATTGAAACTCCAAAGACACAATTTTTCCAATATCTTCAAAATGTTTCTTATGATGTAAATGCTACAGACATTATTGGAATTGATAATTATTGGATAAATGATACTACGAGTAATTTTAGTATCGATGCTGTAAATGGAATTATTCAAAATGCAACTATTTTGGAGAGTGGAGAATATTGGTTAGAAGTACGAGCTTATGATGAAAGTGGGCTTTATTGCAATGCAATTTTTAAAATAATTATACATGATCATGGAATTCCAGAAGTTCTTTATTCAGGATTAAATCATCTTCAAATTAATCCAATCGACACAAACGATTATAGAGTTAATTTTTCTTTTGATTTATCTGGAGATACAGTAGCAACTTATTATAGCAGCATTTCAAATCCATCAACAGTCATTCTTGATGATAATCTTTTATTTATTGAGTTATTTTTAAATGAATCGAACAATCTAAATGAGCTCAACATAACAATAGAATACATGGGAATAGAAAACTTAGAAAATCTTAAAGGATGGTGGTTTAATGAATCCTTAAATGCTTGGGAAGAGCTTTCGATAATAATAAATGGAAACTATATTATAATTTCAGTAAATCATTCTTCCATTTTTGCTTTAACGGGTATTGAAGTTCAAACGGATGTTCCTTCAGATGATAATGGTGATGTTGAACTCCCATCAGATAATATAATAATAATTATTATAATCATCATTTTTATTATTGGCGGTGTAGCTGTAATAGCTGGTGGAAATGTATATATCATTCACGCTAAAAAGAAACGAAAACTCGCTGATAGTAAATCAGATAAATTAGAAGAAATTCCCTCTGAGCTTCCACTTGATCCAGAGACAGTACAATACTCGAAGGCTTTGGAGGCACAAAGGAAAAGAAAAAGATTATTACAAATAAGAGCTCCATCTAATGTAGTACCTAAGGAAAAAATGGAGCTCACAGCAATTCCAGGAGCTACAAAAAAAAAAACCTAAAGAAGATAAACCTATTAAGCCAAAAGAACCCAAGATACAAAAAGTACCAAAAAAGAAAAAACCAAAAACTAAGCGTATTTCTGAAACGGAAACAAAGATACCCCTTACTGAAGAAGAAATAAAGAATCGAGCCCAAACAGAATCAGAGGTAGATGTGCAAGAAAGTAAATTCATATGTATAGTTCATAGGGGTGATATCACTGGAGATATGTACCTCTGTCCTGAATGCAAAGCACTTTATTGTCAGCGGTGCGCAAAGGTATTAAAGGCTAATAAAGATGCATGTTGGTCATGTACTAGTGAAATTGTCGTTTCTTTAACTGAATCTGAAAGATTAGAACTTACGGGTGTTAATGCTATTGGTATTTTACATGATATAATCGCTAAAAATGATTATCTTAAAGAAGCACTTGAAGAAGAGATCCCTTTCAAAGACGTTCCTGAATTGTCAAATCAAGAATTTACATTATTTAATGATGAAGAACTAACTAAAATTGACCTACTTGAATTAGCTGAGGATGAAAAAAGGGAATTCATCAACGATATTATAGGTTTGAGCCCAGATAAAAGAAAGGTAATAATTGATAAAATACTCCAAGAGGAAGAAGAGGAGACTGAGTAGAAATATAAATTTTTATTCAATACAATATTTTTTATTTTTATTAATTTGTAAGAAAAATCAATAAAAATCGAGAAACCAAATCATGGGATAAAATGGAAGAGTCTAACCTACTTGATGAAGAAAAGATAGTGTATGAAGCCATTCAAGAGTATTTAAAAAAGAAAGACTCTTTTAAAATTGATAGGATAAAAACTTATCTAAATTCCAATTTGGCAAAATCCTTGAATTTTAATCTAAATAAGATAGATTCTATTCTACGTTCCTTAATAAAAAAACGATATATCATTCCAGGTTCAAAAATAACACGAAATAATGTCCTTAAAAACGGAAATAGAACTAAAATATATAAATTTATTAAAAATGAACCGGGAGTATTTTTATTTGAAATTAAAAAGTCTTTAAATTTAGGATCTCACCAAGTTACATGGCATACTGAAATTTTAAAAGAATTTCAATTCATAAGAAGTACTCTAATTGATAATCATGAAGTTTTTTTCAAACATGACATTAAACCAGATAATGATAAACAACTATATTATCTTAGGAATAAAAAAATCATAGAAATAATTAAGGTAATGAAAAGTAAAAATATTCCCTTAAAAACTAATGAGATATCTAAACTAACTGAAATTCATTATAATACCATTAAAAAATACTTATCTATTTTAAACGATCTTGGGTTTATTAAAATCTCAATGAACGATAATTATAAGACCGTCTTTAGCTTAAATAACATAGAGGAAAAGAGTTATAAAACTATATTAAAAAACATTCATTAGCAATTGTTAAATTCATTTTGGTCTTATTTTTAAGTTATTAATTGTTAATTCTAATTAACATAAATAAAAATTGGGAAAATTATGAAACAAAAATCAAGGAATATTATTTCCCAACTATTTTCGCAAGAATTGGATTCATTAGAGAAGTGTTTATTATATATTAAGGAAGATAAGGTTATATATGCTAACTTTAATCAATGGAAAAAAACTTATAGCAAGGTATACAATGAAAAAGATTTAGATTATAAATTATTCATTTCTTCTGCGATTATTTATTATATGGGAAATCTATTTCTTTACAAGTATGTTTTAAAAGAAAATAATTATTTAAATGATGATAAAGAAGGTCATTTAGATTTATTGAAAATTAATGGAATGATCAATAATCGTTTTCAAAATCTCGAACTTTTCCATTATTCATACTTCGAGCCTTTTATTAAGAATAAGATATTAAACGAATCTTTTACTAAGTCTCTAATTAAAATTTCTAAACATATCTTTAACTTACAGATCGAGCCCGAATTCATGTTTGATTATTTAATTCAAAATATTTTATCACCGCTCATCAGGCATGGTTCTGGAGAATTTTACACGCCACCTTTTTTAGTTAAAAAAATGGTAGTAGAAACTTATAAAATAGGAGAAAAAACTCTTGATCCGTGTTGTGGGACAGGAAATTTTCTTATTGAAATTTTAAAAACAATTATAAATTCAGATAAAAGCAAGAAAGAGAAATTAGAGGCTATAGATAATATTTATGGATACGATATAAATCCACTCTCAATCTTAATGCTAAAAATCACCTTTTTATATTTAACTAAAGATTTAAACTCTAAACTCAAGCTAAACTTATTTACAGTAAATTCATTATTTAACCATCCCCATATTCCAAAGAATAAGTTTGATTTAATCATAGGAAATCCTCCGTGGTATACTTACCGTGATGTAGAGATACCCAATTATCAAGAAAGAATTAAAAATTTAGCTGAAGAACTTGATATTAAACCACTCCCGAAAAACATCTTAAACATTGAAATATCCTCATTGTTCTTTTTTCAAGCTAAGAACCTTTATATGAATGAAAACGCAAAAATATTCTTTGTTATCACTAAAGGGGTTATAACAGGATCTCATGCTTCCCAATTCCGTAATTTTAAAGGTTTCAATAATGTTAAAATATGGTCATTTGATAAGAAAATTGAGCAGATTTTTAACATTGATTTTATTTGTTTATTCGCTGAAAAATCAGAAAATATAACTGAACATCAGAAGTTAGAGGTGCCTGCATATCATTACACGATTAAGAATAATATAGAAAACTTAGATTATTTTTCTAATGTTAATTTAATACTAAAAAAGAAAGATATTTTAATCCCATATGATGTGGAGAAAAAGGGAAATAAGACTTACACGAAGAAACTGATTTTAAAAGAACTAAATTCTGAACTTCTACCTTCTGGTACGAGTTATTACAAAAAATTATTTCATAAAGGGGCGGATTTAAATCCCAGAAATCTAATTTTTATACAAATTAAAAAAAGAGATAATTCTTGTGTAGAAATTAATCCTGACAAACGGATTTTTAACAGAGCTAAAAAGCCTTGGGATAAGAAGGAGTTCACCAATGAATTGATTGAAGTTAAATATATTTTTAAAGTAATCAAAAGTACAGAATTGGTAAAGTTTTATATTTATGATAATTATAACGTTTTTCTCCCTCTTACAAAAGAAGATCTGAACTTTAATTACGCTAATTTAAGCAAAAATGCTAAAAAATTCTATGATAAGATTAATAGCATCTATCTAAAAAATAAGAAATCCACTACAAAAAATAAATCCCTAATGGATAACCTAAATCGATGGGCCAAGTTAATTAATGAGAGACAATTATCAAATATAAAAGTAATATATAATAATTCCGGGTCGATCTTAAACTCAACAGTTATCCAAGGAGACTTTTTAATTACCGGAGATTTAAGTTTTTATGCTACAGATGATCTTCAAGAGGCACATTATTTAACCGCAATTCTAAATTCTAATTTAATTGCTAAACATGTTAGAATTGTAAAAAGTTCAAGACACATTTTTAAACTCCCTTTAGACGTCCTAATAAAGGAGTTTGATAAATCTAACTCGAATCACTTAAAATTGGCAGAATTAGGAAGAGAGTGTTGTTCCATCGCAAAAAATATTACTGATGATTTTATTGATATAAATGGACCAAGAATCTCTAAAATTAAGGTTCAAGAAGTTTTAAAAGAAAAATTGCACCCCAATTTATTAAAAATAGATGAAATATTAAAGAAAGAATTATTTTAAAAAATGATGGACGACGAGTTTGTTATTCTAGGATCTGGCGGTGGAAGGCATCATATTAGAACTCAATATAGAGCCACAGGTGGAATTTTGTATAAATTTAACGGAATTCAAGCCCATTTAGATCCAGGTCCTGGTGCAATTATACGGATAAATCAATACAATGAAGAACCAACCAAGACAGAATTATTTATCGTTACTCACGCCCATATTGATCATTTTAATGATATTAGCGCAATCATTGAATCTTCACGTGAAAGGCTCCATGATAAAAAATATAATTATTACAAAAAAGGCACCTTAATAACTACAAAAGATTCCTTGAAATTCATTTCAGATTATCACTTAAACATGCTTGAAAATGTCATTCCATTTAAAGCTGGAGATACGCATGAATATAAGGGAGTTGAAATAATTGGGACTAAAACAATACATACTCCCAATATTGAAGGTTTTGGAATAAGGTTCAATTTAAAAGAATATTCAATCGCTTTTTCAAGTGATACAATGGTATTTGATGGTTTTTCAGAGCAGTTTTTCGGAGTGAATGTCTTAATTCTTAACCTATTAAGACCTAATTCAATAACATGTAAAAGGCACTTATGCACTGATGAAGTTATTTCTTATTTGAATAAAATAGAACCTCCTTTGGATGGATTAATCATTACTCATTTTGGATCATTAATGGATAGTCCAAGATCAGACCAAAATTACGTGCCTAGCCAAGTAAAGAAATTACTAGAAAGAACTAATATTAAGAAAATAATTGCTGCTGAAGATGGATTAATTATTAAGATAAAAGAGATATTGGATTAAAAAATATTTTGATTTTTTAATCGAAAATATAATTTTTGTTTATACCATAAGAACGATAAATACAAATTAACCTTATATTTTAATATGATTGAATGAAATCATTAGGTAAGGAAGGGAAATAAAAACGTAATTCGAATAAACATTGGATTTCGCCCTCTATTTGATTTAGATAAAATCAAATTCTCTCCCTAATTATTTATATATCGTTCGAATCCCGGTTTCCCTTTTCTCCTCTTTCCCAAAATAGTCTAAATCTTCAATTTGCTCTGTTGTTCTTTTAATTTATTTAAAATATCAAATAATTGAATCTTCTGGCTATAATATTCTTCACTGCTTATTTTTTTTGCTTTAAAATTAGCATCTATTTCTTTTATGAGTACGGTAAAGGAATCTATTTGCTTTTCTATAGCTTGGAGATCATTCGATATTTCAATAGAGAACATATTAGGTTCAACTTTAGAATCAACTAGTGGGCTTGTCATAAATTGAGCTTCAAGATCAGGCATTTGCTGAACTGGGGGATATTTTTGGAATTCATGAGTTTGAGCATCACTTTGAAAAGTAGGTAGTGGAGAGGGTATGGATGGAACTCCTCGTGAAGGCAATTGCTTAACTGATGGAATTTCTTGGGATTTATAAGTTTTAGAATCACTTTGAAAAGTAGGTAGTGGAGAGGGTATGGATGGAACTCCTCGAGAGGGCAATTGCTGAATTGACGGATCTTGTTGGGATTCATAAATTTGAGCATCACTTTGAGAAGAAGTTGGGGGAGAGGGCATAGAGGGACCTTCTCGTGAGGACAATTGCTGAACTGGGGGATATTGTTGGAATTCATGAGGTTCATAAGTTTGAACATCCCAAATATGATCATCTTTCCTTGGTAATTCCATTTTATAAGCAACACCATTTTTAATACCTACACCATACGTTTTTTCTCTCATTCGTGATTCAAATTCTTGATTTAACCTATTACCTTCTCTAATTTTTTTAGCAATAATAAAGGTACCAAAACCCAGAATACCAAGTAATGCCAAAGATAAAATTACTATTTCTGTTGGTATTTCAGGGATTGGTGTTGGTGACGTGTTTTTATTCACTATAACTTCAACCTCATATTCATTTCCTGCAAGATCCAAGGCAAAAAACTTTAGCGAAACGTTCCCATTAGGAATTGAAAGCCAATTTTTTTCATCAATCTCATCAATTATAATTCCTACTGATTTACTGAGATAAATTTTATCTCCATTATTTAAAGTGTACCAAATCAAGTGGGGATTTTGATCTTGAACTTCAATTATATATTTTAAAGTATTTTTTTCACATTTTTGGTCCATTATTGGTGTAGTAATAATTATGGATGGATTCGTAGTATCCTTAGCAATCGATACATTATCAGATGAAATTTTATTTACCTTGTCCTTCACATAAAATACAAGCGTGACAGGTCCTTCAGAAAATTCAGACCAAGCTGTCGAGTTAATCGTGCCCGAAGCACCACAGGAATAATTATTTACACCTCCATCAATAATATACCAAATCTCATCTATATTTGACTCAGTTATGGAGAGAGTAAAGTCAGGAGGGTCGTGAAATACATCATCTATCCCAGGAGTCGTGATTGAAACGATTGGGTCAGTAGTATCTTTTATGATCATGACACTATCGGATGTTATATTACCATTCGTATTATTTAAATAAAATATTAGTGTTATGGGTCCATCTGATGCGGCTGACCATGCTCCAGGTTCAATCGAACTATTATCTGTTGTTGTATAATTATTCAATCCATTATCTATCGTGTACCAAATTTTATCTTGATTTGCCCCTCTTACTGTTATAATGTAATCAGGAACAGTTGCATTAATTACATCATTTGGTACTGGAGAATTAATTTTTATTAGTAAAAAAGTACTATTCTTAATAACTGACACGCTGTCAGTACCAACATTCCCTGCAGAATCGTTAATGTAGAAAGTGAGCGTTATAGATCCGTCCAAAAGGGCATTCCACGCATCTGAATTGATCGTACCATTACCAGTAATCGTGAAGTTATTTGCACCATTATCCATCGTGTACCAAATTGTATCTTGATTTGATTCAGTATAAGTAACCGTGAAAGCAGGTGTGGTCTCAAATACATCATCATCAGAGGGTGAATCAATAGTAATTATGGGATCAATAGTATCTTTAATTATTGACACGCTGTCTGTTCCGATATGACCTAAAGTATCATTTGAATAGAATGTAAGAGTTACAGGTCCGTCTGAAAGGTCACCCCAAGCATCAGAGTCGATCGTACCATTATCATTTATCGTGAAATTAGTCATACCTCCATCAATTGTATACCAAATATCATCCAGATTAGTTCCATTAATTGTCACTATAAAGTCAGGAGGGAGTGAAAATACTTGATTAATTTTAGGAGTTATAATTGAAATGATAAGATCAATTGTATCTTTTATAATCGAAATATTACAAGTCCCGATATTACCTGCTGTATCATTTGCATAAAATCTTATTGAAATAGAACCATCATAAAATTTATCCCATTCAGATTGTTTAATTTGCAAAATAGAAAATGGATAAGAAAAAGTAATATTATTTGAAGAAACTGAATCATTAAATATCATGTACCAAGTAGTATTAAGATGGAAACCAAAAATGATTAATTCATCTGAAGTAATGGTCGGAGCATTTTGGCCAAATTCTTTATTTAATATAGAATCTGATAATAATATCATTGGTATATTGGTTTGATTTATTAAAAAAAGCCCCTCATCATCCCCATTAGTAGTATCATTTACACTACTTACAATATAAGTCATACCTGTTGAAGAATTTATACTTATAGAACATTCATTTCCTAATATATTCTCACTACAATTCATGCTCCAAAACTTAGTTAAATTACAATTAAATATACTTAAAACTAAATTATCATCAAGAAATGTTGGTAGATAAACATTGTTAGAATCATCAATGTCTAAGGAAATGTTATTAAAAGAACTCCCGGGGATATCAAACGATGTAGTGATGTTAATTCCAGTCATATTAAATTTAGTGAGAAATGGTTGATCCTCTTTTATTCCCGCACAATATAAATGTTCTAAATCATTATCGATAGCTATTGATAATCCATATTCATCTGTAGAAGAATCTGTAAAAGTTTGTGTTGTATTTGTCCAAACTTGGTTCCCTGATGAATCAAATTTTAAAAGGAGAAAGTGTGACCCTAAAGGATATCGAGCCCCCCCAGAGTCAGGATATGTTTCGGGAGAGCTCCCTACAACATATATATTATCCATATCATCCAAGACTAAATCATATCCTCTTCCAAAGTTTAAATCTCCGGGGCCTCTTAAAAGACGGGTCCCTCCCGTTTTTAACCATTCTTGATTTCCAGAAGGATCGCATTTTAATAATACGACTTCTGGAAAATAATAATAGGGTGAAGCTATTTTTTCTTTTTCCCATTGATAACCACAAATAATGATGTCATTATTAGAATCTAATTTAATTCCATTACCTACAGAATCATGATGATTTCCATCTGATAAAATCTCATCTCCTTGTAATTCTGTAATATTTTCCCATTGCAAGTGTCCAGATTTATTATATTTTAGTATGAGCATCTCTTTTTCATAGGGAGAAGAGCTATTCTCTTGTGAATATCCCGTTATATAGATATTAGACTCATTATCAAGGACCATAGCACGGGGTTGATCTGACATGTTTCTACCCCATGTTTCATTCCATACCAATTCATATGAAGAATTATACTTAAGGATGATTACATCATCATCTCCGCTAACATTTGTATAACCTGTAATATATATATTTCCTTCATTATCATGCGCAACATCAACAAAATGTTCATTTCCATCTTGTTCCCAATTAATATTTATAAAATTTAATTCCATTTGAGATTTAATTGGCATATCTATAACTGAAGGAAATTCAAATTCATCAGAATTCTCTATTCTTTTAATATTTTTTATTGAAAATAAATAATTAGAATTAAGAAATGATATGTTCATTAGCAATAAATAAAATCCAATAGTTAAAATAATCCTTGATCTATGATTCATTTTTTTATTCTTTCTTTATTTTCTTAGTTTTTTATGGCATATAAAAAAAAGATTACCAAAGTAAACAAATTCATATTTATATATAAATAATTAATAGATTTTTTTTCTACTAAAACAAAATCTTTTTTTTTTATTCTTAAAATATTACCATCACTAATAATTCAAATTAAAACATACTCGTCATTTAAAAAATTGACTTTTTTTGCTTTTTCAACAATTTTTTTTTTGATTAAATCATTTAAATGATGGTAGATTATCCCTCCATCCCATAAGAAGAATAATTCTGTAATAAAGTCTACTGATATTCGTTGAGGTCTGATGATCCACTCTAAGACCAAATCTTTAATTGATTTTGGTTTAGATTTGCTCAAAGCTGATAATATTTTTTCCTCGTTTGATTTTATCCTATCCCTTATTTTATTAAAATATTCCTCTTGTTTCTCCGAATAATAATTTCCATGTGCCGGAACAAGAATAAAATCATCTGAAAAATATATATCCTCAAGATTATTTATTGAGTCTTGATATTGGCTTAAATTACTATTAAGGTCTCCATAATATGGATGACTGCCGATGTCGCTCGAATATAACACTTTTTTATTTTCATTTTTATTATTTTTATTTATAATGAATGCTGTTTGACCAGGAGAATGACCAGGGATATGAATTGTTTCGATATGACCTCCTGAGAATTCAATTGAATCTTTCCCAGGATTAAAAATATTAATATTTTCACATTCTTGAAATTTCATAATATCCCTTGCTAATTTTTCATAATTTTCTTCCAAGTCTAATTTTTTATAGCCCATCTCTTCCATTGATAATGTTAATGATTTTAAACCATTTTCTTCTTGTTTTGGACAGAAAATTGGTGTTCCAAACTTCTGTTCATGGTAAAAAACATGCGCAACATGATCTAAGTGACAATGAGAAACATAAAGTCTTTTAGCAGGTGCTTTTAGTCGAGTATAAAATTCCCTTATATGTCTAAAAGAATAATTTGTATCAATCAGAACCGATTCTGACTTGTTTTCTCCCTCTATTAAAATACTATTTACTCGATTGGGTCTGTTAGTTTTTTCTCTTATGATATATATTCCATTACCTAATTCGATGTAATCCAATATGTTTTTACGCTTAGACATTATATATTAAAAATTATTGTACTTAATTAAATTAATGAGTTAATAGTTAAAAACCTACAATTTTGGAAAAATAAGGTTGTATTTAGATAATTGGAGCCCAATGACGGCAAACAATGCATTGATGTATTTTTATAAATTTCATTTGAGTTCTTATTATAGTTTTTGTCTCGCCATTTTTTTCCACAATCATTCTTGTAATCATAGGTGAACCACATTTTTTACACATTATTAATGCTTTTTGCTCTGTTTTAGGGGTGGCCATATAATCACGAGAATTTTTATTTTATAATATATAAAGAATGTTTTATTAAAATAATGTTACTAAACGACATATTTTTAAATAGAATAATATGTGAGTAACAACCCAGTTATTATATAATATTTATAGTAATTATTACTTAAAAATTTATTCAAATAATAATTTATATAAATAACTGTTTAACTAAATATTTCTCTTATAGGATACCCAGATAAAAGAAATCCCATAAGGATTTATAAAAAACTCAAGGGAAGTTGCTTTATTAATATTGAAGATAATTTAAAAACAATCTCTATTCAAAACGGCAATTTCTCAATGGGTAATCATTTTTTTATATTTTTTGTAAATAATTATTTGATCATTGCTTTTAATTCATTTTGTGATATGTCGTAGTAATAGGTATATTTTCGCCATATTTAAATTTAATCCCCTATTATCTAAGAAAAAGGATTTTAAACTTATAATCATTTGTATTTTACATAATTGTAAATGAAAATAAACAATATTGAAGATATCGCGGAAAAGATTGGAGTACAAATTAAAAAAGGATTCATTAGTGCCTTGATATTATTGGTTTTAGAGATAAAACCCTGCCATGGATATTTGATCATCAAGGAAATTAAAGAGCGGACTCTAGGCCTTTGGAAGCCCACTACTTCAACAATTTATCCAATATTAGAGAAATTGGAAAAGAATGAACTCATAATTAGTGTTAGAGATGAGTCTGATAAGAGACAAAAGAAGACCTATAATATAACCTCCACCGGAAAGAGGATTCTTAAGATACTAATGCTAAAATATCAGAGATTAATGAAATCAATGAAATCCATCATATCATCTACAGTCGGTTTGGATAAAGAATTTAAAGAATTAAATATAACCGATGAGGATATTTTAAGTTATTTTACGATTGATCCAACTTTCAATTGGTCTAATAGCCTTACTGATGGAGAACTCATTCAAAAATTAATAGTACATAGAAAATTAATAACTGAAAAAATTCAAGATCTAAATAAAGCAATTCAAAATATTGATGAGTACATAGTAGAGTTGAATAAAAAGTTATTAGAAAATACTGTTTAAATTTATTAAGATTAAATATAACATAGGAAAAATAAAAAAGGAATAAAAAAAATGGGAGCTATTACAAAAATTCCAATAAGGAATATGAAAAGACGTAAAATACGTTATATCCTAACTACAATTACTCTTGTAATTGGGGTTGCTTTATTCGGAGGGGTATTAATTGTCTCAGACTCATTTAATGTAATGTTAATAAATAGTATTGATAAACAAATGGGTACTGCGGATATTTTAATAAGAGCTTCTGATACAGAGGATGGTTGGTTTGATGCTGATTCAATTGAAGATAAAATCTCTTCTATTGACCATTTTGAAGCAATTACATTTCGGATTTCTGGATTTAATGTCCATGTAAGTGCAGTAGATGGAGGGGATAAAACCCAAAATAGTACCAGTTCTTCTGTTTATGGAATTGATCATGAAAATGAAGATGAAATTGATCTAGGAGGGACTCCCTATATTCTAGATACAATAAGTAATGAGGTAACTCTTGAAGAACTTCTCGATCATGAAGATGGTACAACAGGGAGTCGAGTTTTGGTGATAACTGAATCATTAAAGATTAAACTAGGAAAAGATTTTGAAGCAGGAGATCATGTTCGAGTACTTCCAATAGATGCTACATTCCCAATTTCTGAATATGATACAAGTACATGGTTAAAATATACTGTTGTTGCTATCATAAGAGATATGGGAGAGGCAAAGGATTTTGATACAGAAAAGCCCACAGATGTTTCAACTCCTTCTCAAAGACCATGTTTATTTACAGGTATTCAAAATGCTCATGAACTTGTAGATGGAACTGAAGATCATTCTGATGAATACAACCTTGCAGCGATAAATATTGATGATATATATAATGTTGAAGCAGCAGTTGATGATATTGAAGGAAAACTTGAAGATCTTAAAGATGAAAAAGACTGGGTTGTATCAGACCTAAAAACTAGCAGATTAGAAAGAATCACAGAGACTACAGAGACTATGAGGGCCATGTTTCTAATGTTTGGACTAATTGCATTAATTCTATCAATCATTTTAATCATGAACATATTTAATATTATTAAAGAAGAACAGGAATATGAAACGGGAATGTTTCGAGCCATAGGAGCATCTAAAACAGAAACATTTAAGATGTTCCTAACTCAAGGAGTGATAATGGGCGCATTAGGTAGCGTATTAGGTACGATTTGTTCTTATTTTATATCGTTTTTGATTTTTTCAGTAACCGTTGATGCCCTTAAAAATATTTCGCAAAACACAGGAATGATGTCATTTACAACTGAATTTGAAATTATTCTATATCCCTCAACTTTAATACTTACTTTTTCAGTAGGTTTAATTTCTTGTATAGTTGCTTCACTTTATCCTAGCTGGAAAGCAAGTAGAAAACCAATCATTGATTGTTTAAATCCAATAAAGGAAAAAACAGAAAGAGAGAAAATGAAATATAAAAAACATATTTTTGGTTTAGCTCTTGCCAGTTTTCTTATACTATCTGGAGTCTTTTTATTATACACTCAATTAGCCCCTAGTGAGGCGAATGTGGGACCGAGAGATGCTATGGGGGATAGTAGCGTCATCGCAATGGTTGCACCAACTATGGTTTTATTAGGCATCATACTAATTACAGCTGTTTTATTACAGCCAATAGTAAAAGTTTTTATCGCTCTCTTTGGACCATATTTAAAAGAAACAAAATTACTCACAAGGAAAAATGTATTAAGGCATCGAAGACGTACAATTCTTACTTATTCCATGATCGCTTTAACCGTTAGTTATCTTGTAGGTATAAGTTTAGTGATGGAATCCATAAAAGAAGGAATAAATACAACAGTATATGATTTCATGGGGTGTGATGTTAGGGTTGTATCATATCTATCACCCTTATCATTTGAAGATGAATTAATAGCACAACCAGGAGTTGACGACGTAATGGGAGTATCCCATCAAAATGCGAAAATGTTTCTTGATGGAGAATGGATTGGGCATAGTCAATTAGATGAAGAATGGGATACAACAATTCATGTTAATGTAATTCAAAAAGAAAAGTTTCTAAAGCACCTAAAAGAGACGGTTATAACCTCACCAGCAGATGCATCTTTAGAGGATGTAATGGATGAACTTGATTCAGGAAATAATATTCTTATAACTGAAGAATTGGCAGAAGATTATGATCTAAAAGTCGGGGATAAGATTGAAGTAAAATTTTCCCTTGGAATTACTTATGCTAACATGTCTGCATTCATGAGTGATCCATTTAATGCTATAGAAGATACGGTTATTATTGAAATGGAAGTTGTTGGAATTGCTAAGAAAGTCCAAGGTTTTTCATCAATAGACTTTTTAGGATTTGAGACTGGAAAGAATTATGATTTCTTTATCACATGGAAAATCTATGAAGAAATTGCGTATAATAATTTACCTGGAGGGACAATTGACATCGGATTAAAACAAGCCACTCAAACAGGTAGCACATATCTTGATTTATTCCAACCTAACTGGTTTAATTTCTCTATGGTAAAAGATGATTTAAGTATTACTAATGGAATTGAATATTATACAACAAGAATGGATTATTTTACTACTGTTTCAAATGGTAGTGTCACAAATTTGGTCCCTCAAACTTCGGTTATTGGACTGCACACTAATTCAAGCCAAAATCTTAAGTCTGATGATGATTTTGGACAACATATCATTGTAGAAGAGCGTGTCGGAATGAATAACTCAACCATGGAAGGAATTCTTAATACAACTGAAGATATATGTGTTGTTACTCAAGCATTTGTCGATTCACAAAAATCAAATGGAGATCTCTCATTTGGAATCGGTTCAAATGTATCTATTTATCCATTTCAAACAAATCCAACTCCTGTTATAGTTGATACGGGGAGTCTAAATGCTTTATTGGACATTTCTTCGCTAAATGGTACCTTAATATCAGGTAGTACGGCAAATCTAATAACTTCTGATAATATTAATATGACTCTTCTTAGCAATAATCAGAATCTTACTTTTAACTTGGTAATAAATATGTCATCTTTACTCCATATGAGCCCTACACTATTCAATATTAGCTTGGAAACAAGAATAAATGCAACAATAGATCGATTAGAGGTGGAAATGTTGAATAATTTTACTAATAATTTTGATAAAATTGAAAATATTACCCAAACCGAGGAATATAATTATTCTTTCTCTCTAAATCCCATTGGACAATATATCAATCCCTTGAATGGTCTAATTTATTTAAGATTTAGTGGATATAATTCTACTGCTACTTCAAACTATTCCCTAAGCATCGATAATTTAGATTTTGTTATCTTTCAAAATGTTCATAGTCTCTTTAATACAATATCATGGCCTAAATTACAAGTAGCTGGAATTATTGAAACCCCTACCCTTCATAATGCTGAGAGGTATTTATGGCCTTTTGGCTCAACCGATATAGGATATGATGCAGTAGGAAATGCAATAATTTCAAATTTTCATGAGGCCATATATATTAACTATAATCAAGCAAGAAATTCCGTATATCTTGACTTTAAAGGTAATAACATAACTAATGATAAAGTTACTTCAGTTTTAATGCATTGTAGTAATGTAAAGAATATTGAAACAAGTTATGGTCTCTTGGTATTTAATTTACCTCCTTTCCCAGATTATTGGTCATTAATGGATTTTAAAAGCTTTCAATATCTTCTCAGAACGATGGTACCTGACTGGTTCATATGGATTGAAGAAGGTTATACTGATGAGGAAGTCTTAGAAATTGTTGTAGGATTTCTTGAGGATAATGGATATGTAGTAATGTTTGCATTTTCTCATTCATTTGTTACAGCAACATTTAGACAAATGATAGATCTAATGGGATTTGTTACTAATGGAATGCTTTTATTTGCTATAATGATTGCCATGATTGGGCTTTCTCTACATTGTCTCCTTTCAACTATGGCGCGTAGAAGGGAAATTGGAATGTTAAGATCAATAGGAATGAGTAAGGAAAATATAATTAAAACAATATCTGGAGAAACCCTAATCGTTGCATTTCTGGGAACCATAATCGGCATTTTTGCAGGATTATTACAGGGTTTTCTTATAGTTTCTGCCATACCTTCGGAAGGTTTTCTAACGGTAACTTGGACAATTCCAGTGATAACAATTATAATATTAATCTTGATTACATTAGCCACAGCGATTATTAGTTCTAGATTTCCCGCAAAATGGGCAGCAAATATAAACATAATTGAGGCAATAAGAACAAGATAAAAATTATTTTAATTTATAATAAAGAAAAATAAAAGGATAAAAGTAGTTGGAAATAATGATTAAAAAAAAAAAAAAAAAAATAAACAAAAAATCAACCAAAAACTCTTATAAAATTGACCCAGAAATTATTCTTGATGTTAAAGATTTATCAAAAACATATACTTTAGGAGCAGACACGACTGTAGCACTCGATAAGGTCAATATTAAAATTAAAAAAGGAGAACTTGTTGCTGTAGTAGGACCTTCGGGATCAGGAAAAACTACTCTAATAAATTCTCTCGGAGCTTTAGGAAATCCAGATTCTGGAAAAATTATATACAATATGGATGGTCAAGGCAATGGAGAAGATATCACTGAAATGAGTGATTTGGAACAAAAATATGTGCGTTTAGATAAAATTGGTTTAATATTTCAATTTTATAATTTATTTCCAGTTTTAACTGCTTTTGAAAATTGTGAACTCCCCATGCTAATTGGCAAGGTTCCTGCTAAAGAAAGAGAAAAAAGAGTGGAAAGATTATTAAAAATGGTTGGACTGGGAGAACGCATGATACATTATCCCACACAAATGTCAGGAGGAGAACAGCAACGAGTCACTGTAGCAAGAGCACTGGTAAATGATCCATTAATAATTTTAGCGGATGAACCAACTGGAGAACTCGATACAGAAACAACCACACAAATTATGAAGATATTTCTTGAATTGAGAACCTCTGGGCGCTCAATATTAATGGTTACTCATAATGAAGCGATCGCAGAAGCTGCTGATAGAATTATAACACTTACTGATGGAAAGATAATGGGAGAAAGACAAGGCGGAAAGCCAATAGAAGATATTTATAAAACATAGGTATGTGATGTTGAAAGATGGAAAATATTAAAGAAGTTAATAAATTTTTACTGACAGATTTAGAAGCAAAAGAAAAATATGGATTGGATTTGTATACTAACGCCATAATCCAAACGTTTGATTTAACTAAATACTATAATGTTAGTGAAGAAATAGAAGTAAGAGCATTGGATGGTATAAGCATTGTTGTACAAAGAGGTGAATTTGTAAGCGTCATGGGGCCCTCTGGTTCAGGAAAAACTACTCTACTTAATATAATTGCAGCTCTAGATAATCCTACAAGTGGGGAAGTATTCATCAATAGACAAAATATAGCAGATTTGGATGATCAGCAACAGACTTATTTAAGACTTAATGAAATTGGCTTCATTTTCCAATTTTATAACTTAGTACCCGTCCTCACTGCTTATGAGAACGTAGAACTTCCACTAATTCTTGCTAAAAAACCTGAAAAAGAAAGAGAGAAGAGTGTAATGAAATTTCTATCTCTTGTAGGATTAGATCATAAAATCGATCACTTACCATCTGAATTATCTGGTGGAGAACAACAAAGAATTGCAATAGCAAGAGCTTTAAGTAATGAACCATCAATCTTAATCGCTGACGAGCCTACTGGAGAACTTGATACAAAAATGGGAATGGATATTATCAATCTACTAAGAGATCTTAATAAGGAACTTAATCAGACAATTTTAATGGTTACACACGATCCTAAAGTAGGAAATCTTGCAGAAAAGCTGTTTAAGATGAGGGATGGTAAAATTACAGACACTATAACTCTTAAAGATTAATTTACTTTTCTCTTGTCTCAAAGATTGCATTTTTAATTAAAGTTTAGATATTTAGAATCTTTTTCTAATTGCTATTTTAAAGAAAATTATTTTAAATAATAATATTCAAATAAATCTAAATTATTATTATTTTAAAA
>JAEOTJ010000116.1 GCA_016839905.1 Promethearchaeota archaeon
ACGTATTCATTATAATCCTTAAGTTCTGCCTCAATAAGATCATGTATGATGTTGTAGAATTGACGTAATAATTCTTCAGGGAAAATTTCCATTTCAAAGATAATTTTTGTGGTTAATTCTTCCGATAAAATTTGAGTGTTAATGGGCTGATTAGATAATAAAAAATCCATCATTGCACGTTCTACTTTATCTATAATGACTCTTTTTGCGATTTTAAAGCCTAGGTCTGTACTTGGATTGAAATAATAGGGATAATTATTATCATCTAAGATTTTTACAAAATTTAGGGTTTTTACTAATCGTTCTACGCTATAATCTAAAGAACTGGATTGAATTCCAAAAACTTGGCAAAACTTCTTTTTCGGCTCGTGATTAGGAAAAGAAATTGGATGCCTAGAGATCATGTAATAAGCCGCCACAAAAAACTTATATAAATTATGAGGAATTTTATCGCTTCTTTTTAAAAATTTATAAATTATTGAGATCGTGTCGTGTAATAATTCCTTTTTTATTTCAAATTTTTTCAGGAAATCTTGACCTGCCTTGATTAAGTCAATTGTAATGCGATCTTTTGAATTTAATTTTTCTTGATTTATATTAATTAGTTCTAACATTTAATGCACACATCCTTTATTTGTAGATTTGATAAAAAATATTATTTAGATATATATTTAAAGAGCATCCTCATATATAAATGTGCGCATCACCAATGATTCATTCAATGATCATAAATGCATAGATTTATAAGGATAAATGTTCTTCTTCTACCTATCAACTTAAAAATGAGTTTTTTAAAATGCCATCAGATTCAAACAACCTGCCTAGAATAACCTTCAGTATAGGTTCTTTTGAGGAGAAAGTTGTGGTAAGGATGGCAGAAAGAAGGGAAGTATCCAAATCAGAAATAATCCGAAACCTCGTGCAAAATTGGATTGAAACTAATTCTGAATTATTAAAAAAAAATTATGGAATAAATCTTGAGGAAATGACCCGAGAAATGCGATTAGAAAGTAGTGCGCATGATTTATTTGAGGAAATAATAAACTCTTTTAAAAGGACAAAAAAAATTCACATTGACAGGTTAGCAGAAAAAATTGACGTGAATTCGAAGGATTTATTGAGATACATCGATAAGAATGGAGATGTACTGGAAAAAAAGGGCTTAAATCTTCAAACTGAGGGGGAATATATAATTAAAATTTAATTTTTTTTAATAATAAAGATCCTTTAACTCAAAAGGTCATTTATATAAAAGGATATTTGAGAAAACACCTATTTAAATCTTTGCGATCATATTTTTATATTTGGATTACTATTATATGTATGGACGTAGATAATCTGATTTATATTAGATAATCGATTTAGAGACCCAAGTAAATATAATTCTCTTGTAGGAATTTATATCAAAAATATTGAAAATTCATTTTTTCCTTAAATACATTAAGAATCGTTGAAATGGGATTGAAACATCATTAATAATACATAATAAGGAAAATAAAATGAGGAGGTGATGTGAAGGCTTAGAAATAATCCAAAAATATTCGACAAATGATTTAGAGTTAGCCGGTTATAACAAGTTCATTTCTAGTGAATTATTTGAAATTAAGATTTATTTAGGGTCTTTAATGGATCGAAAAAATATGTCGTTTAAAAAAATAGTAAAAAAGATAAATAGTTTTTTCCTTTTAGAGTTTCTCTGCGCATTTCTTCGCTTTGAAAACTTTTGGGAGGATGGTTTATGTGGTGATGGAATTAATTGCAATATTAAGGAAATATTAAAGAAAATCAATTATTTTTTTAGGTAATAATCATCGATATTCATTTAAGAATTAACTTAGAAAAAATTTTAAATCTTCAACAATTCTGTGAATATAATGATTATTTCTCTGACTTCATTAGCTAATTTCAAGTGAAAATTTCCACATGAAAAGTGTAATGTTTAAAATACTCGTTGCAGGGGATGCTAGCGTCGGGAAAACCACTCTTTTACATAGATTCGTTGAGGGAGGTTTTATAGACACAACTACAATGACTATTGGTGTAGATTTTTTAATGAAACAGTTTAAAATGAATAATATTCTAGTTAGTCTTCAATTATGGGATCTAGGAGGTCAGGAAAGGTTTCGATTTATGGTAGAACAATACACAAGGGGTGCACATGGTGCTTTATTACTGTTTGACGTAACAAGCATGGCCAGCTTTATTAGTATTGATAAATGGCAGCAATTGCTAAGGAAAAGAAATGAGGAACTACCCATAATTCTTGTAGGTACCAAATATGATCTCGAAGAATTTTCTATGGTTGCGGATTATTATGCAAAATTGACCCAAAAACGTTTTAATATGATTAATTATGTTAAAACTTCAGCAAAATGGGGATTGAATGTGGATGATGTATTTATTTTATTAGTAAAATTCTTAATAAATCTGTAACTTTTTTAATTTTTATTTTTATCATCAGTTAACCAATGAATCGTTATTTTTTTTTTGGCATTTTTGTCAAAAACTAATACCTAAATATTATTTTTAATTATTTAAATTAAACAAACCGGAAGAATTCTTTTAATTATTCAATAAAAAGATGATGATTTAAAAATGCCTAATGATGCCGTGTTTAAACTCTGTATCTTTGGAGATGGAGGCGTTGGGAAGACCACCCTAACTCATCGTTATGTTACAGGAGTCTTTAATGAGGGGACTTCTATGACGATCGGGACGGATTTTCATATTAAAAAGCTTAATATCGAAGGTTTGACTGTGATGCTGCAAATTTGGGATTTTGCGGGAGAAAGACAATTTAGATTCCTTCTATCAACTTATGTAAAAGGTGCTTCGGGAGGAATCTTCATGTATGATATTACAAGATATTCAAGTTTAAAAAATATGAAAGATTGGATGTCTGCGTTAGGTTCAGAGCAAAAAGAAATCTATAAAATACCAATTATAGTCGTAGGTGGAAAAGCAGACTTAGAAAATAAAAGAGCAGTATCAAATTCAATGGCAGATCTTATTATTAAAGATAAAAATATTATAGGCTATGTTGAATGTTCGGCAAAGACAGGAGATAAGGTTGAGGAAGTCTTTGAATCTATCACTCGTGAGATGTTAAAAAATGCTAATTTATTATGAATCCTATTTTATAAGTATAATATTTTTTTTTAAATTCTTTAACCAGTAATATTTACTAACTCGACTCCACGAACTTCATAGTTCTTATCAATATAACAGAGAATTGCATGGCCTCGGTGCGTAAAAACTATTGGCACGGGATAGGAATCGGCGTTTGTAATCATACTTCTCTTTATGAATAATTTTGTTGCACTATTACACACCCTACAATATGCATTTACTTCAGTGCCTATATCCAAATCATCAAAATTTTCTAAGATATCTGCAATTTTAGGCTTAAAACCACTAAAAATATTCTCTGAAACATTTCCATATGATAGAATTACCTCAACATCATACATTTCATTGAAAAATTTATCTATTTGTTCCAATAATACTTCTAATAATTGATATTGTATGTTTTCATTAGAACCAATTGTTAGGATTAGATTTTTTTTTCTAATATAGACAATTTTCATATTTCCTTTATTCAGGTGAAAAAAAACATCTTTGGATGTATTATCTTTAATGATATTCATATCTAAAATAAAGCTTCTAAATGATCTTGGAGGTTTCCATTCTAATAAATTATAATCCTCTGTACTAATGTTTATAAAACTAATTTTTTCCTGTAAATTCTTTACCATCGTATAAAAATAAAATAAGGGTTTTCAAATTTAAAATTTTATGATTAATAAGTATGATTTACATAAAAGTTTAAAAAACATTAGGATGATCTATTATATACTTTCTTAAATAAAAGTGATAAAACAATGGTAGGTACAAAGGTTCATGTAGAGTATGAAATAAAGAATCCTCCGTTAATAGTAAAACCAAATGATGAAATTGAAGGAAAAATCATCATTACTAATGGAGAAAAAAAAGATAAAAAATTGAAGAAGTTATTTATTGAACTTTATGACATGTATAGTGAATTTGTAACAGGAACAAATGCTGAAGGTGAACCATATGAACGTTGGGTAAAAAGAAAAAAAGAAATCAAGCAATGGGATATAGCCTCTGGAGAAAAGATAAAATCCGGTGAAAAACAAGAGTATGATTTTAAAATAAAAATACCTAATTGGGATAGGAAAAAAGGAAAAGGCAAGGAAGATGATAAGTTCAATAACTGGCGATTGCAACTTCATTTTAATCAAAAAACAGCTATGGTAGCATCAAGGGGATCTCTTAAAAAGGATGCAACTTGTGTTTTACCCGTGAAAGGTGGGAGAGTTGCTCCTTCATTTGGAGATCCTAAAAAAGCAAAAAAATTAAAAAAGGAAGCAAAAAAAGTTGCCGAAGGTACAGAATAAAAGATTATCAACTTTTCTCTATTAAGGAATGTTCAAAAAAAGAAGTTTTAATTATCTTTAATTTCTCTCTTTATTTTTTTTTTCTCTTCTTTATATTTCTTTTTTAAATCTTTAATATTTTTTATCTCTTCTGAGGAAATCCAATCGTTATACTTGGCATCCAATTTCTTTTTAATAATGGTATCAATATCCTTTTTCACATATGTTTCTGTAGGAAATGGTTCTCGTTCACCAGTATCCACAATCCTTCTTAATATTTGTTTTTTTTTATCTTCTTTCATTTTTTCAGCGGGTTTATATTTTCGAGCGGGACGTCCGATATAAATCCATCCTGGTTCTAATATCTGCCCAATGTGTGTGGTTGCCCAGATGCCTAAGGTAGTATTGGCACCTATTATGGTTCCAGGGGCTACAACCGCATTTCCACCAAGAACAACATGATCACCAATAATTACTTTTTTAATTAAGAGTTGATCGCCAATAATCATGCTTGATAATACTACGGCACCTTGTCCAAGCATTACATTATTCCCATATTCAATAAATTCTAAATCACTCCAGCCGTCAAATAGTGTACTCCTGAAGTCGGCTTTCATATTGCACACTTTAAAAGCTAAGTTGGTTGCCCAAGGAAAGCAAAAATTGTTATATACCCAAAATATATACTTTTTAACTGCAGTTCTTAGGCAGTAGAAATAATAATCCTTATCATTTTTATCAATTTTAAATAGACCTTCTTTAGGTTTATGAATTAATGATAACAAGATTAGAAAAAGTTTCCCAAACAACAAACTTAAAAGTAAAAAGCAAGTCCACCATCCTATAATATCAATGAATATAAAAAAAAGTCTCCAATGAAACACATTTTTATGTAATGCAGAAACAAAATAAGTTATAATCATGGCTGCTGGTATCATTAAAGATAAAATATTTAAGAGAAGGAAAATAAAAATCGCCATTGGAGTTAATGTAAATGTATTAGTAGTTATTGGATATTTAGTTAAATCGATTGAATTAGTACTTTCAATGACATCCTTAGGTTTTTTATTTTCTTTTGCTTTATTTTCAGATTTATTCTCCATCGTACATGCCTCCGAAAATATCTAAAATTTCTTCTTTATTGAGTTTTTTTGCAGGAAAACCCGAATAAATATTCCCTTTTCCTAATTTATCAAATTTAATTGTTGAGCTCATTGGAAGCATTGTAGAATTATCTTCCATTTCCATTCCAGGCACTCCTCCCATTATAGCGCTAAAAACACAATTATTTCCAATACGAGGTCCATAAAATGTTAGATTTTCATCACCATATACTCCATCTACTAGATGATTTGTATTATGTGCAAAAGTTCCAACATAACAATTTTTTCCATAATTTATATGACTATGAATATAACATTCTTCAAACACAGTTCCCCTTCCTATTTTATTACACCCGATAAAATTTAGCTCCCAATTTAAAAGCCAGGGAAATGGAGAACGCATTACTGCAAATATAGGATATTTTAAGAGAAAAGCTCTTAAATGATAATATTCAAGTGAGAGTGATGACTCATCCATTTTCCTATCAAAGATCCCTCCTGCGGGGCCTCTTTTATCAGTATATCGATAAAACAATCTAGTAATGATTGCAATAAAGATTAAATGAAGGATATAAATTCCAATTATGATTGAGGGAGTCAGAATCATTATAATTAAAGTGTCCATTTTTAACAATAATCCAATTGAAAAGGGAACTGTAAGAAAGTTTGGAATTAAAAATCCAAATAAAAAAAAAACGAATAAAAATGCTGGTAAGATAAAAGAACCTCCTACAATAATCCAACCAGAAATTATATAAAATGTAAAGGGCACTGATATTTCTTGAATAGTAGTTTTTAAATTACTTTTATCATAATTCTTTTCGGCTTCACTATCAAAAATTGCTTTTTTAAGATCTATTTTTTCTCTATCAGAGATAATTGGTGAATTATCCATTACTTTTTGAGCGGGAATCCCACTATAAATTGAGTTTGCTTCCAGATGTTGATTTACTTTTGTTAAGGTAATTGCATCTATAATAGTATTAGATTCAACGATTGTACCTGGCATTATTACAGAATGGGCTCCAATGATGATATTATCTTTTAATACTACTTTTTTAATGATTAATTTATCTTGAATTATGACATTTGACATTATTAAACTTCCTTGCCCAATTCTTATATTACTTCCACATTCAATAAATTCACAGTCAATCCATCCGCTATGAAACGAATTATGCTTTGCAAATTTAATACCTAACATTTTTAATGCTAATTTTTCTAGAATTGGCAAGTTTAATTGCCGGGCTAACCACATAGGCCATTTTCTTATTACGCCTCTTAAACTCCAAAAACAATAATCTTTATCATCTTTTATTCTCTGAAAAATACCTTCTTTTGGTTTATGAATGAGATTTATGATACTAAGAAATATTCTTGCTATGATAATAGCACTTATAATTAATATAATAACACCAATAAAGAAAACTAGCGGAAAGAATATGAAAAAAATTAAATTAAATTTAGGAAAAAACTGCCAATAATACCAAAACCAAATTATCGCTGGCTGAGCGCTTAACACCATGATAAGAAAATATATAGCATAATAATATTTTTTTGCAATTGTATTAGTAGTGCGAGGTCCTTCTCTTACAGTTGATGGTATTGAAATTTTTTCTCACTTTAAAATATAATAGGATTATATTGGTATTATAAAATTAATGTAAATTAAAAAATATCTTCATTCTTAATTCTTTAAATTATTATAAAAGAAAAACCAAAATTAAGAATTGAAAAATAATTTACTATAATTTCAAGCTTTTGGGATTTTTGGAAGTTTTCTACTTCCTGTTGCTTTTATATTTTTTTCTTGAGGGTTTTTCGATGATTGTTTTTTAGAAGGGGTTTTTTGAGCATTTTTTTTTTTAGGGGGAGGTCTTTGAGTTGTCGTTTTTTTTACAGTTGTACTAGCTTTACTATTTTTCTTTTCAAGTATTTCTATAGCTTCTACAATACCTTTTTCATGATCAAAATAAGCCCTTATTTTATGATTATCTATTTCTATCACATTTTTTGGAACCTTTTTTACCTGTTGCCATTCTGTTTCTTTAATATTTTTCCCAAAAACTTGTACGGTTTTAGAAACTGCACCATATAATGTGTGTCCTAGAATTAAATTTAAACGCTTATAGTCTTTAGGTATTTCAATTTTAAGAATCTTTTCCATAATCTTCTTTTTATTAACTCCAGATATTCCAGATGATGGTCCATAAGAATAACTCGATCGTTGAGGGGGAGTTTTATAAGGAGTTGTTTTTATTGGGGCGGATGCTTTTTTAGGTGTTGATATATTTTTTGCTATAGAAGTTTCTATTTTTTTTTCATTTTCCTTAAGTGCTGGGGAAGAATATTCCTCTGCTTTTGTATCTTCTGCATTAACTTTTATTATTTTAGGACCCTCATCAGGAATTATTCCTTGATCTAACATTCTCTCTCGATCAACATTCCGAATATAACGCATATCCGCCAATTTTTCTGTAACTGGCATTGATTCTAAATTAAATGCCTTTAAAAATTCAGTAACTTCACTTCCTTGATCTACTGAAACAATTTTACAACGATGATATGCTGCCACTTTTACTAATTCTTCTTGTAATGCCTGAGCTACACGAGAAGATATAAATCTTTTTCTTACAGAAGATTTTGCTCCTTTCCATATAAATATTCTGCGAATATCCTCTCTTACGATGACAAAAACTTGATCTGGGTGTAAAAGATTACCCAATTCACTACTATCAGTAACATCTAGTCTTACCCTTTCACCAGAGTCATCAAGTTCATAAACCATAAATATGTCGTAATCTGACAATAAAATCACAAACTGATAAATTTGATAATCTTGTTTAAAAATAATATAAATTTACATAAATAAAAATTTATTCTAAAGGATAGATAAAATATTAATAAATAATTAAAGAATTGAAAAAATATAAAAGATAAAAGAACTATAAAAGAACTAAAGAACTTATTAAGTAGAAAAAATGTCAAGTATCTTAAGATTATTAAAATTAAAAGATTACATTACTCTAACTGGAACTACTCTTGGATTAATAAGTTTAGTATGTGGCTTTATGGGAGGTCGAGATTTCATTTCATTAGGATTTTTTCTTCTTTCTGTAACAATTGGCACAGATTTATTAGACGGTTATGTTGCTCGGAAAACAGGCACTGTAAATCAGATTGGAAAAGAATTAGATTCTCTGAATGATTCTTTAACCTTTGGAATTGCTCCTGCTCTTTTAACATTTCAAGCATTTAAAACGGGCACTCCTTATGATTATATTCTCCTAATTGGAACTGTTGCTTTTGCTTTAGGTGCTATACTCCGGCTAGCAAGGTTTAATATTTCTGAAGATGTTGGATATACAGGTATTCCTACCCCTTTAAGCTGTCTTTTAATAATTTTATTCTTTTATGCAAATTATTTTTATGCTTTTGCATTAGGAGGGGGAGGTCAGAGCGGTTTAAATCATCCATTTCCAGGTTTCTCGTATTATATTATTCCAATCATTCTGATATTAACAGCTTATTGCAATATTACAACTCATATTCATTTTGGAGAAAAAGATAAATTAATTTATGTTCTTTTTTTAATTTTTGCTCCTTTCAGTCCATTTTTTGGAATAGTTGGAATATTAAATCCCAATTTTATTTGGGCGATGAGTGCTTGTATTTTTTTCACAGGTGGATTCATAGTAGAGATGGTCTATATCATTTATGGTTATACATTAAAACCACCTGTAAAAAAGGAAAAGAAAAAGTCTTGAATTTATCATAATTACTCAAGAAAACACTTCCATTTATGGGAGTGATGAATTGAGCCTTATTCAAGTAGCCACGCTTTTTAAAAAAATCAGAAATCCGTCGCACTGTAAGGCATTTAAACGATTTTTTCTTCTTTTACCAAGTAGATGATTAAAGCTATAAACGTCCGGATATACCCGAACAAGATGCAACGGATCCTAATCCACAAAACGATAGGATGCAGTCGGTTCGTATATAATCAGATGTTAAACGAGAGAAAGCAAGTCCATGAGAAGTTAAAGAACGATAAAGAAGCCCTTAAGAATTATGCCTACAAAACCGAGAAACAATACAAGGTCGAATTCCCGTTCCTGAAAGAAGCAGACT
>JAEOTJ010000117.1 GCA_016839905.1 Promethearchaeota archaeon
AAAATGGAGTACATATTTTGGTTTGACTTCAAGAATTATTGATTCTAATAAAGAAGAGTTTTTTAAATCACATTCAATAATTTTTAAATTAGAATTATTTGTGGGAATTTGAATATATTCTCCAAATACTTTGATTTTTTCTTCATTAGAATAATAAATTTTCCCATTTGTATATTGAGAAAGATTTCTTATGGATTTATTTGGTAAATCAATCGCATAAACAATAAATCCTTTCTTAATGAATAAATCTGTCAGATGAGAACCTAAAAAACCATTAGCTCCTGTTATTATCACGGTTTCCATAATCTATGATTCTCCCTCTGTCAATATCGAAATTTTTTTTTCCATTATTAATGATAATTGGAAATTTAACTAGAATCTTAAGTACTTTTTTGGATTTACATTTATAATAGAAAATAGTAATATTGAAGAGTTATTAAATTTCTATAGCAATAAATAAAAGAAGGATCAATCCATAAAAAATATAGATAAAATATTATTCTTATTATATCAAATTGATTAAGATTGAAAAAATTCAAAATCATAATTATAAACTCCATATCGACATTTTTCATTCAATGGAAGAAAATTCGAGAAGAATACAAATATTTAAAAAAATTATTTAAAAAGTTTGAAAGAACACAAATTTTAAACAAAACAATAGTTTTTAATACTGTAAAGGGTATAAGAGGTTATTTTGATAGGGAATTCTTCGTTGGAAAGGTGCTAGCTTTAAATGGTGCAAAAGTTAAAATCCTCCTTGATGATGGTGTCCTATTTCATAAAGAATCTGGAGTTATTAATAGATTTCAATGGTTAAAACAACCCCTTGAATTTATTAGAAAAAAAATAATTTTTAAAAATGCCATAAAAACTTATAGAGATTCGAATTTAGAAATTATTTATTATAGTACTTTCTTAAAAGCAAAAAAAATCAATTATAAAGATTGGAAAGAAGTAAAACAATTTGCTCATTCTTCAACTGTTAGGTTTTTTCAAACAAGTGAATTGGACTATAAAAAAAAGAGAATCAAGGATTTTTTCATATTATCATTAAAAAATTCAATTTTAAGTAGAAATGTTGGAGAATTTATTCTAAATGAAATTCAACCGGATTTTTTTTTAACATCTCACGGAATTTATTCAACCTGGGGTCCTGCTTATGAATTCCTAAAAACAAAAGGAATAAAAAGCCTCATATTTACTCGGTCTCACAGTCATTCAAATGACTTACAAGATACTTATTTTACTTATGCTAAAGCACAGACATTAACAAGATGCAAATTTTGGCATAAATATCAACATACTCCAGTTACAGATAAAATGAGAAAAGAAGTAGAGAATTTGTTTTTACAAAGAATAAATTATAATACAAAAGATACTAAGATGTATTATCATAAGAAACCTGGTTTATATCAAGTTGATAAGGATGATGAGTATAAATATCATATCGCTATATTTCCAAGTTTGATATGGGACGGAGATATAATTGATAGACATATCGCATTTAAGAGTATCTTAGATTGGTTAATTTCTACTATAGATTTCTTTAAATCCCAAAAAGATGTTAAAATCTTTCTTAAGTTTCACCCCGCAGAAGTTACAATTTTTAATAAATCCGCTAGAATTCAAGATTTAATCCAAGATTATTTAAAAAGTTCTAATATTACAAATCTTGAAATTATTCCTACGGAAAAAAATATTGACCCTTATATATTCTTGAAAAGTGGAATAGATTTGGGGATTTGTTATGATGGTGTTCTTGCTCTAGAGTTACCTTTTCTTAAAATCCCAGTTATATTGGGTGGTGTTCAAGGAAGGTTCTCTGTGGATGGAGGAAATTTTACGATAAGAAATCGAGAGGATTATTTTAATCTTTTAAAAAACTTTAGAACCCATATTGAGGATTTTAATTCAAATTTTAATGTATATTATAATAATATTGTAAGATATACTTATTGGTATGTTTTTAAAAATGTATATAAATTACCTACTTTATCAAAAAATAAAAAAGGAAAGATTGATTTGTTTCAAGTCAAGGAAGAAGACCTTATTTTAAATGAAATCTTATTAAGAATATTTAAAGATTAGAATTTCTCATTAATTGAGATAATAAAATAAAGCAAATGTTGGAAAATATTGGATAATTTAAGGAATAAAATTAAAGAATCAGATTATTTTATAATTGCTGAAATTGGAATGAATCATGATGGAAGTCTAGGCAATGCATTTAATTTAATTGAAGAAGCAAAAAAAGCTGGTGTTAATGCCGTTAAATTTCAACTACATATTTCTGAAGCTGAAACTTTAAGAGATGCTCCAAAACCACCTTACTTTAAATTAGAAGAAAGATTTGATTATTTTAAAAGAACTTCTTTTACAATTGAAGAATGGGTTAAATTAAAGAATTATTCTCATAAATTAAATTTATATTTTATAGTTTCCCCATTTTCTCATAAAGCAGTAGATATCTTAGAAGAAGTAAATATAGACGGATATAAAATTGCTTCAGGAGAGACAACAAATCTTCCCTTATTGGATTATATCAATTCTAAAGGAAAACCTATTTTATTATCAACTGGAATGTCTAATTGGGAAGAAATTCATAACGCAATCAAATTGATAGAAAATAATTTAATTGTTTTATTTCAATGTTCTTCTCAATATCCTTGTACCCCTGAAAATGTAGGTTTAAATGTAGTAAAAGAGATGCATAATAAATATCCGAATCTAGTTTTAGGCTTCTCAGATCATACTTTAAATAATGTCACTTCAATAAGTGCTTATATTATGGGAGCAAAAGTATTTGAAAAACATTTTACACTTTCAAAAAAAATGTATGGTGCTGATGCCAGATTTTCTTTTGAACCAAATGAATTAAAAGATTACATTAAGGGACTTGATTTTATTTCAAAAGTCTTGAATAATCCAGTTGATAAAGATGATATAAAGAAATATAAAGAAATGAAATATATCTTTGAGAAAAGTATTGTAGCTTCTAGAGATATAGAAAAGGGAGAAACACTAAAAATGGAAGATTTAGCATTTAAAAAACCATGTGATGGAATTCGTGCGGATCAATTCAAATTATTAATTGGAAAAAAAATAAAAAGGAATTATGTAAAAAATGATAAGTATAATTTTAAGGATCTAGAATAAAATTAAACAAAAAAGAATAATGACAACAATAAAAAAAAAGATATTTGTATTTTTAGGAAGTAGGGCTAATTATTCAAGTCTTAAATCTGTTATGAGATACATTGTTGAAAGCAATAAATTAGAATTAATATTAGTCGTTGGAGCTTCAGCTATTTTGGATAAATATGGAGAT
>JAEOTJ010000118.1 GCA_016839905.1 Promethearchaeota archaeon
TGTATCATTCTCATCCCCTCCCATTAATCGTGGGAGATTGCAAAATGCTCTCCAAACACTTGTTTCTTAAGTTCGGTTATGTGTTTTTTTAGTTCTGTTTCTGACATATTTAATGTTCCCTTGATGGACCCGCTCTCTTCTATTGCTTTCTTTATCAGTTCTGAAAATCTGTTCATCTGAAATATGAGTACTCCGATGTTGACCTCTCTTTCCGATAATATGACGATTAATATTTCTCTTTCACTACCGCTTTCAAGATTAACTTTACCGATGGATTTTACAAAGAGTTGCAAGTTATTGTAGATTATGGTGGCCCTTTCAAGAATGTCAGCGTCAAAAAAATCCTGACCCTGACGAGATACACCATACAGAGCCGCCCCAATCGAGCTTAAATCCCAGTAATTTAATTTTCGGTCAAACATTGAATCTACTGCTATGATTTTTGCGTCTTGATCGATTGCTAAAAAGCCATAAATATAGCCTTTCCTGACTAATTTGCCATATTCCTCTCTGATGTTATTTAACTGCTCGGTTATCTTGTTTTTATATAGAGCCTTGGGTATTGCTTGCTGTACCATTTTTTATCACATTATATTTTTAATTTTAAGATATCATTTATTGCACATTTTTAAAGAAAAAATATAAAAAATTATGACTTCTACTGACGTTAAATCGAAGAAAATGTAAAAATAATCTAATAACATTTCTATTATGACATATCTATAGGACAGTCAGGTCTTGAAATGAAACGAGAATAGAAATCAATACCGGAGATGACGCCTTAATTCATTGTTAATTGAAATTTTCTTAATTTTTTGACAATGATCTGACATTGGTTTTTTTCTATCCCCAAAAAAAAAAATCAATTTGATTAAAATGAGGGATTTATTAAAAAAAAAGAAAAGAATTATAACTCTAAGGAAGGTTATAAGAAGAGAGAACAACATTCAAACATTCAATGAAGCTCTAATGAGACCAAGAAAGGAATATGAACGTGATAGAAACGAAAATAAGATTATGCTCATAATATCAATAATTTCTCTTGTTTTTAATTTTTTTCTTCTTTTTTTTAAATTTTAATTTTTTTATAATTCACTGAACTTGCAATGCAATCTATATTTTAGGAGAATTCTTTATAATGGGAAATTCGGAACTTCTTATAATGTAGCTTAAGAAAATTTTTAAATTAAGACTTAAGACTTGCTTAAAAATTTCTTTTGATTTTTCTCTAGTTGTGTAATTATTTTTTCAATTTTCTTAATTTCTTTATTATGAATAGTAGGATCTGCATTTGCTCTTTCTAACCACTTTTTATAACTATTTAATCTTATTTTGCTTACTATATAATAAAATTCTTTATTCCTTTTTACGTGGGAATTATATTTTTCATTAGGTTTTTTTTTTAATTGAAATCCATACCCAGGGACAAGACTTATAATAAGTCCCAATTTACCTTTAGCTTTTAATTCCATCCATTCCTTAAAATTTAATTCCATTTCATTCTTTTTCGGACGTGTCCAGTAAATACCTCTCTCTGTAATTAATACATGGGAATCATATGTTGTCTTTTTACTTCCAGTAAAGACAAAACCTTCTAAAATAATGCTAATTATTATATCTTCCCCAGGAGGAATTAAATCTTTCAAATCTGAAGAATCTATAGGATCTATTATTCCCAACATCTTATATCATTTAGAATTTTGTTTATTTTTTAAATTAAAAGTTTTTTTTATATTTTATAATCTATTTTAAATTCTTACCACAATCTCTGCAGAAATCAGCACCAAGAAATTGTAAAGACCCACATTTGGGGCATTTTATTGATTCTCCTGGTTGTGGTCCTTTTTGTTCTAATATTATATTTTGTTGCACTTTTTGGTCAGTTTCTATTTGATAATTAGGATCTTTTACAGTGATAACGCCAGTTTTCGTATTAATGTCAATAAATTTACTTATCTTATATGGGGCTATTTTTATATTTTGAAATACTGTAAGGATTATCAAAACGATGGATATTAAAATAATAGTTATGGCAATATTTGCTATTAAAGACCTATAATCAGAAGACAATAAAAAAACCGCAAACGTACAAATTAAAATAATAAAACAAGAAAAATTTTTTATTAGATCAATCCTCTTCTGTCCTTTTATATATAATGAAAATTCATCATGACAAGTCTCACAAACAGGAAATGAAATTCTATACGTTTCATAATCATCCTTCCAACCCATATAAGTTTTAGTAGATGATATTAATCTTCTCTTGGAATAATTAAATTTATATAATTTTTCTCCTGTTATATGACATTTCAAACACTTTTCTGGAAAGTCTTCATAACTCCTAATCATTCTAAATTATCCAACATTCATTATAATTTTATCTTTATTATTATATGATATAATAATAAATCAATTATATTAAAAAAAACTTGAATAATTTAACTTTTTTAGATAATAAAATATTAAGCCATTTTGAAAATCTTTCACTGAATTTTAGTTAATCCTTTTTTTTTTTATTTATATATTGTTGAAATTAATGAAGATTAAAAAAGTAAAAAAGGAAATTTTTTATGATTGTAACTGAACCAAGTGAAAATTTTGATTTTCAAATGACCTATGAGTTTGCTCAGATGGCTCTTGGTACGCGGGACTTCAAACAAGCTATTAAATTGTCAGAGAGGGGGTTGGAGCAAGCCAAGAATTCGGAACTTAAAGATTGGCACGAGATGTTTGATTCCCTCAATAGTAAGATAATAGAAGCACAACTCATTCTTAAGTATAAAGGATACATGAAAAGGGCACTTCAAGAAGAAGAGATTTTTAAGTTCAATAAAGCCGTGAATTTTTTAAATTTGGCAAAGGAAAAGTTAAATGAACTCTATAGATTGGGGAGAAATGAGAAAAAAATCAAGAAAAAATTGCGAAAAGTGTTTGAAAAAATCAATGATTTAAAACAGAGAGACAAGATCAACGAGATATCAAGTTATGCGGATGACGAGTTATTTTATAATAAACCACGGTCACAAGAGGAAGTTAAAAAAACATTCATGAATGATGTTAAGGAAGCTCCTAAGTCCATTCTGAAATCAATTGCTCTTGTTAATGAAATAAATGCTGAAGATATTAGAGAAATCGATTTAAGGGAAGAGGAAATGCAAGAGGAGCAGCAATTAGAGGAGGGCGTAGATATTCAAGTTGTAGAAGAAATGGAAGAAAAATTAAATGCTCTCGTAAAAGAAACTATTGAAAAAGAAGTACCTGAACCTTCAGTAATGTCGGGGGAAAAAGTAATAGAAGACCTAAAAGAGATCATTCAAGAAAAAAGTGAAATAAATGATTTTACTTCAAGCCATTTCAATGAAGAAAGAAATCACATAAAAATGGAAAAAATCAGTACAAATGAGAAGCAAAAGATCAAGAGACAAGTGATAAACACATTAAAAGAAAATGGCTTCAAGTTGTTTCCTGAGAAAGCGTCATTAATCCAGAGCATATTTAATAGCAGGCACGGGAAAATCGATTCCATTGCATTAAAGATTATATCTGTAGATGAGTCCTTGAACATTTTATTATTAATACCCATTAAAATTTGTAATCTCAATGGCACGGTCATCTTAGCGGATGGAAAAATCAA
>JAEOTJ010000119.1 GCA_016839905.1 Promethearchaeota archaeon
ATCATCTAAATAGAGATCTCCTTCAAAAGAAGTTGCATTAATAGCAAAATTGAAAGGATTCTCAATAGTTATATTTGTATTAATCTCATAATAATAAGTGGGTGTAGGCAAAGTTTCTACAATAATATCTATGTCAGTTACTGAAGCACTAATAAAAGATTCATTAATCCCAATTAGATCAAAAGGAATGGCTTGTTGAATGCTAAAATCTTCGCTATATTCAAATTTAACTGATGTATTTAATATTAATGAGATATTGCCCCCTTCGATATAAGTTGATAAAAGCACTGATAACGCAGTTTTATTTCCACCAAGTATAGCTGAAACATTAACTTGATTAATTCCGGGTTCAAGATCAAAATTCGTTATTGACCCATTTCCAATTATAGTACTATTATAAATTATATCAAACCAAAGAGTGTCTATTTTGACAGATACAGAGCCTTGATTTTCAATCGAAGTAGTAAATTTAAATTCTAATTCATTAGATGTCGCATTTACTAATTCAACTGTTTTAAATTCAGGTAAAAAAGATCCCAGTCCATCAGTTTCAATATTAAAAGGAATTAATTTTGTAATGTTATAACTTTCAGCAAACATGCCATATTTAAATGTAATTGTCGTATTTAATATTAATGAGAGATTCCCTCCTTCCATATAAGTTGATAAAAAATTTGAAAATGCACTGCTTTTTCCACCAATTATCGCTGTGAAATTAACTTGATTAATTCCTGGTTCAATACGAATATTGGTAGCTGAACCATTTCCGATTTCAGTACTATTATAAATGACATCAAACGTAATAGAGGAAATATTGGCATATATAGGCCCTGTATTTTCAAAAGAACTTATTAATAAAAATTCTAATACATCAGATGTCGCATTTGTCAATTCAATTGACTCAAATTCAGGGGAAAGATCTCCCAGTCCATTAATTTCATAATCCTCGGAAAACTCCTGATTAGGAATTGGAACAGGGGCCTCAATGAAAACTAAAGTTCCTGTAAGGGTGACGGTTAAAGAAGATTTTATGACAAAATCATCAATTAAAGTTGAATAAAGGTCTTGATCTACGATATTAATAGTAATATCAGTATGCTGAATAATTGGTTTTGTTGAAAATTTATTGTTTGAAAAAGAAATATCTCCAAGTAATTCATCATTATAGAATATTTTTGCATTCTCAATCTTAATAGATGCATCTATATCCAAAGCTTTTAAAATTTGAAATTCTAGAGCAAAAACTATTTGATCTTCAGATATTCCGATTAGCTCTAATCTTGTGATTTCCATTTCTGAATCATTAGATGGAATTAAAGAAAAAAATATACCATAAAATATAGTAGGAACAAGAATGAGGGTACCTATTCCTAAAACCTTTAATTTTGGGATTCCCATAATCCAAACCTTAAATATATATTATAAAATAAAATTAAAATGTATTATTATTACTTATATCTCTAATTATCTCAAGCATTTATAAATATATATACTCAATGGTAGTCCATTAGAAAAAAGTTCATAATTTTTTCTTCTCATTTGAATGAAATCTGCTTATTAGCAAAAATTTAACTTTTATCATGGAATATTAAATTTAAAAAGTAAATGTTTTAAAACAACCATCATTTTAAAATAATTACCGTATGAAGTATATTATATTGGTATGCGACGGTGCTTCAGATTGGCCGATTGAGGATTTAGGTAATAAGACAATTTTTGAAGCTACGGAGACACTAAATTTAGATTGGATTGCAAGTCATGGTCAGATGGGTATGTTAAGAACAATTCCCGAAGGAATGGAACCTGATAGTACCTGTGGTAATATGAGTATTATGGGATATCGACCTGAAAAGGATCTTACTGGGCGAGGGCCATTAGAAGCATTAAATGCTGGAGTGCCTTTAAAAAAAACAGATATTGCATTTAGATGTAATCTCATCACTATTGATGGTGGTTTGATCAAAGATTATTCAGCAGGTCATATTACAACAGAAGAATCCAGATCTTTAATTAAACATGTACAATCTTTATTAGGTGAGGATGGGGTTGATTTCTTTCCTGGTGTGCAATATCGTCATATTTTGAGGCTTGATGGAAATAAATACTCTGAAAATATTATATTAACGCCCCCTCATAATCAACTTGATAAACCATATGAGGAGTTTTTAGCTAAACCTACAAATCTTGATGATGAAAAAGCGAAAATGACTGCTGATTTTATTAATCAACTCATTGAAAAAAGCTATAAACCACTCATTGAACATGAAATTAATAAAAAAAGGCTAATAAATGGAATGAGGATGGCTACGAATGTCTGGCCGTGGAGTGGAGGTCGAGAACCAGTAATTGAACCCTTTATTAAAAAATATGGATTAAGTGGATCAGTAATATCTGCCGTTGATTTAATATTTGGTATGGGAATCGCTGTGGGACTAGAACCTATTCGTGTGGAAGGAGCAACTGGTTTGCCTAATACTAATTATAAAGGAAAGGTTGATGCAGCTTTAAATGAATTAAAAGAAAAAGATTTTGTGTATTTACATATAGAAGCAATTGATGAAATGGGACATACTGGTGATCCTGATAGAAAAATAGCTGCTTTAAAAGATTTTGATCAAAAAGTTGTAAAACCTTTTATTGAAGCAGAAAAAGAATTCAATAATGAACTTGTAATTGCAGTATTACCAGATCATGCAACCCCTTGTAAAATACGGACACATTCAAATGAACCAGTACCATTTGCAATTTACAATCCAATGAAAGTATTAAAAATAGAATCATCTCAAAAATATTCAGAAAAGGCAGGAAAAGAAGGAAAATATGGTTTAATTGAGAATGGAGAAGATTTCATGCGACTTTTTTTAGAGTAATCTTTTTTCTTTTAAAAAATCTTTTTTATGTTATTTTAATTAGTGGATCTTTATTCTTATCCCAATTTATCGCAAATAAGAAGTCTCGACTGGTTTTATTTTTATAAATTAAAGGAAAATTTCCCGTTTCTTCAAATTTTAAGGCAATTTTTTTTAAATACTCATAGTCAGGAAAAAAATCTTGAACTGTTTTTTCACTTTTTAATCGATTTTTTATGAGTAATGCTTTCGCTTGCATAGTAAAACCTTTAATCTCAAAAAAATGTGGATTTGCTTTCTCAATAATTTTAACATATTCATTTATTAATTTTTCATTAATATTGAGCTCTTTTACGGCCGTTAATCTCACCAATATCCGACATGATAAAGTTTCAATTAATTCCATTGTGTTCATAATACTATTCCATCCGTTTTTAATTATTGGCCTGCACACCTTTTTATAAATTTGTTCATTTGATGCAGGAAGCGTGATATATAATTGAGAAGGCAAGGAATTTAGGTCTTGAATATTTTCAGTTAATGTTCCATTCGTTACAATAAAGGTTGTCATGTTTCTCTTTTTAAACTCATCAACTAGTCCAGATATTTTAGGATAAAAAAAGGGTTCTCCATCTAGAGAAATAGCAGCGTGGTTAGGATATAATGCCTCATTATGTGCTTGCATTATCTCATCTGGAGTAGTTAGTTCTCGTTTTATTAACCTTTCGATTTCCTCCTTTGAATTAACGCAACGCTTAATATCCTGATCTAATTTAAAAATTTGAATATTAGCATCAGTAGCTTTTACAAATCCTTGGTTTTTTAGTAAATTAATTGCTCGCTCTGTCTTATTCTTGCTGACTTGAAGCTTTGCAGAAATAGAATTAATATCATACTTACCATCATTCTGGAGCATGTGATAAAGAACATTAATCATAACTTCATAATTATCGATATATCTACGAAGAGGTAAATGATTTTTAATTATATCTTCATGATGTCTAAACATTTCATCAACTAATTCTTTAGGATCATCGGGATCAACCAAAAAATCACCCCCTAATCCCCCAACTTCTATATCCCTCCAACAAAAGACGCATTGATGATTACAGAACGGAAGGCTTGGTGTAATCTGTAAGCATCTATGACTTTTAATTCCGAATACACCTTTATAACAATTGCGATTCTCCCTTCCCGTCATCAATCTTTGTTCTAACCAATGACAAGGCTTCAGTGCGGAATGCTTGTTTTTTCCAATGATTCTATATGTAGTTTTTGTATACTTCTCAACGAATTCATTGGTAATTTTATTATTTTTGATGTAATTATTCTTCATTTAAATTAAACCATTTATAAAATTCCTTTAGATGATTTAATACTAATAAATAGGATATTTAACATTATTAATTTGTTATTCTTAAAAAATATAAGTTGTTTGTTAATTAAAATAACACTTATAAATATTAATGATATAAATTAAGTAGGGAAGTTATTTTTGAACAAACCCTAAGAATTACTCTAAATAAAGTTATTTACTATTTAAAGATTATAATTCAATGTTTAATTGAATAAAATACAACTTGAAAGATTTAACAATGTTAGATCGCATAAAAAATGAATTAATAAATTTTGGTTTAAAATATATGAGTATAGATGAAAAAATTGTCCGATTGCTTTTAGAAACAAGTCCCTCTAGTGTGAATGAAATCGTAATCCTTCCCGCGGTAAAAATTGTAATGAAAAAGGTGGTAGATAAGCTAAAAGACAAACGGATTAAAGGACGTGTATATAATGGATTATTAAATGGCGTGAAAGTGAGTATAATCCGGTCATTAGTTGGTGCTCCGAATGCGGCCATAATTATGGAATGTTTAAAAAGGTCTAAAGCAAAGATTATAATTCGGTTAGATTTTTGTGGAGGAATTTACAGAGAAGATAATCCTATTGATATCGGAAATCTTTTAATTCCTAATTCTGCTGCTTGTGGAGATGGTACAAGTCCATATTATTTTTTAAAATATCCTGAATTAATAAAAAACCGAAGCATTTATGATAATCCTCTTCCGAGAATTCACGATTTAAAAATAGGAAATCCAAGGATATATATTACTCGACCAGATAAGGATTTATTAAAATTAATTCTAGAAAAAGGAAAAAAATTATTTCAAGCGAGAGTTAAAGAGGTAAATCTATGGACTACTGATGCATTATTTTGTGAGACGGATGATTTTATCAACTCTTTAAAATCAAAAGAAGTTCAAGCTATTGATATGGAATCTTCCATATTATTTTTACTTGGAGAATTATATAATATAAAAACTGCATCAATTTTATCTATATCTGACTTACCAGGTCATTCTAAATATGATTTATTTAAATCAAACGAGGTCCATCCAGATACATTCAAAGGAATTGATAATGCTATAACACTATTACTCAATATTTTACCAGATTTAAAAAAAACTTGGCTTAAATATAAATTTAATTGAAGATAAAAACTTAAAACTTAAAACTCATTGTTAAACTCATTGTATAATTTTTAACTCTTTAGAAAAGAGGAGAAAAACCACGCAAAACAAAGTTAATTATCAAATAACTTCCAAGCAGGAGGCTATTTTAAAAGATTTAAAAGAAATTATTGGATTAAAATTACCTATAATTGATGATAGAGGGCTCGCCTCGTTAGGAGTCAAAACAGAAGGTAAGAATATTCAAGGACTAATATTATCTCGATGTGGATTATCAAAATTACCAGAACCAATTTTAAACTTTAAAACCCTCCAAGAATTAAATTTAGGTTATAATCTTTTAACCAATTTACCTGATTCAATTATAAAACTAAAATCTCTTGAAAGTTTAAATTTAAGATGGAATTTCATAAATACAATTCCAAAATCATTTGGAAAATTAAACTCCCTTAAGAAGTTAATATTAGATTCAAATAAAATAGAAACGTTACCTGATGAATTTGGAAATTTAAATTCTCTTCAAACATTAAAAATCAGATCAAATCAACTATCAACATTACCTAATTCAATAACCAAGCTTAAATCTCTTAAAACCTTAAAATTAAATAATAATGCATTATCAACACTTCCAGATTCAATCAACAATTCAAAATCCATTGAAAATATTAATTTAAATTTTAATAATATAGTGTCTCTTCCAAATAATCTTGGTGATCTAAAATTTCTTAAAACTATATCGTTAGCTGGTAATAATTTAAAAGAACTTTCAACTGAGATACTCGAACCACTTCTCAAACTCAAATCTCTCGAAGTACTTGATTTAAGTCAGAATTTATTAACAGAACTTCCAGATTCAATAGGAGATTTTAATTCTCTTAAAATATTAAGACTGGGGAAAAATCAAATAAAAGACCTCCCGGAAAGTTTCAGTAAATTAAACGCCCTTCAGGCCCTTGATTTAAGTGATAATTTAATTACATCTGTTCCTGAACCATTAATTAAATTAACTTCACTTCAAAGGTTATATTTAAGGCAAAATCAAATTGAAACACTTCCAATGGATATACATGATTTAAATACATTAGAAGATTTATACTTGGATAGAAACATGCTCAAATATCTTCCAGAATCATTTAGTAATTTTAAAAAACTTAAAACACTATCCATAACAGGCAATAAAATATTAATTCTCCCAAAAACAATAGGAAGTTTAGAAACATTGATAGATTTAGATTTAAGAGATAATAGATTATCAAGATTACCAGATTCCTTTAGTAATATTAAATCACTTGAAAGACTGGATTTACGGAAAAATTTGTTCAGAAGCATTCCTTATTGTTTAGCCCCATTAAGGAATTTAAAGGACAATTTTTTAAAGATATCTGAAAATCCCTTAGATACAGAATCTAGAAGAGCAACGAAAGATGGCACACAAGCAATCCTCAGCCTTGCTAATAAATTATCTAAAACTAAAAAATGAGCATCATAAACCTTTTAAAAGTTTAGAAAAGTCAGGCTCCTTAAAGATCCCATTATATTTTTTTAATAATTCGATATTTACAAGATGGATTTTTTTTCCAGCTTGGTTTTTGGTCGTTTTTATTAAATTTAAGTCTTTAAGCTTTTTGATATGGTACTGAATGGTCCCGCTGTAAATCTCTAAAATCTCGCTCAATTTAGAAATCGAAATTGTTTCATTTTCGAAAAAACTTTCAATGATTTGGGGGATAAGCGGATTTAAGAATATTACTCTATATTTATCCAAATCATCTGGTACTTCCGCATTAAAATAATGGAGTGATTTACCAATTTTTTTGGATCTTATTAACTTGAATCTTTCTAAAGTCATTATATGTTTTAAAAAGGGAGTTCGGGTAATTTCAAGCTCTTCCTCAATCTTACTGTCTCTTGCATGAATTCCAGGATTTTCCTTAATAAAATTTAGTATTCTTTTTAGTTTTTCATTATTTAATATCTCTAATTTCGTCCTTCGTTCATTGGTGACAATCCAGTTTTTCTCTTCCAAATCTTTAATTGCGAGAAATATTCCATTCTTGCTATATCCTTTACTATAAGCCAATTTACCAATACATTTTGCATATAATTTTTCAATTATCGGAAATTTCTTTATTTCCTGTTTAGATTCCACTTTAAATCCAGCATCATATCGCTTGAGCTTTAGGATCTCCTTGGCAATGTTTAATACATCATATTCAATTTTACTTAACTCATCGACTACATCTATATTACTATGCTTTATCTCTTTATTTTCCTTTTCTACTTCAATATTTTTTTTTTTTTTTACTTTTTCCTCAAGAATTTTCTTTTTTTCTAATAATTGTAGGATTTCCTCTTGGTCTTGAGATGTGGTTATATTATTTAAAGGAGTAAAGTCTTTACGCCTAAAACTACTTGCCTCTAAATCTTTTCTTTTTTCAGTGCCGTTGGGTTCTTTTTTTTTTTCTAGCGACATAGTTTCAATTATGTTTTAGCTATTTTATCTTAGACATTTTGTTCTAAGAATACTATAAATCTTACTTGTTCTTCAGCATCCATATATTTCAATTGTTCTATAATCTTATCATAATACTCTGGTTTGACATTTGGAAGCCTTTTTATCCTTTCTATTAATTTCTTAGGGATCTCTTTATAAAGATTAATAATATTATCAACGTATTTGATCTGTTCCTCTGCTGTTAGAAAGGCCAATTCTCTTAATAATTCTTTTTTATCATTTTTAGGAATTTTTAATTCGAGGATTTGATTTCGTAAATCTTTTGATAGAATAGTAAAAATCTTTATAAAATACTCTTTAACCAATTTTTTATCCTTTTCGTCTTTAATTGGTAAAAGAGATTCATGGATCTTTAATTTAATTTCTTTTTTAAGTTCTTTTGGAGTGATATCTTCTTTAATTTTAATTTTTGTCTCAATAGGTTCATCTAATGGCTTTCTTGACGTGATAATAGGAATGGACTCAAGTTCTGTTTCAACTCTCTCTTTTGGAGGAATTTCTTTTTTATCTTTTTCATCAAGTAGTTTTTTTTCAGGTGTTTTTTTAATTATTGGTGAAGGTTCTCCAAACATCATAAAGAATAGTAGAGCTCCCTTAAGTATGATGAATATTCCCGCAGCAGAGTATAATGTAGCAAGGATTCCAATTGCTAAAGTCCGTGAAAAATCAAGAAAATCAAATCTTTGTTGTTTTTTTAAAGTATTTTTGATTTTTAAATCAACAAGCAAAGAAATTATTGCCATTATAAAGAATACAATATAAACATTTTTTCCTCTAACATCTATAATACCAATTGAAATTCCATAAAATGAAAGTAAGATAATTAAAAATCCCGCTATTCCTGAAAAATTATTCAGAGAATCCTTTAATAATAATCCAAAATCATAACTTTTTAATTTTTTATTATAGGAGTCAAATAGAACATAGAAAAGAACAAATATGCCTTTAATTAAAATGACTACTCCTGTACCAAAAAAAATACACCCTATAATTCCCCAACAAAAAGAATCCAACACCACTTCATTATATTTTTTCTCTTTAATTTTAGGAGAAATATATAATAAATCATATAATGCTATCAATAAACCACTAAGCCCAAACAGTAATCTACTTGAAAGAATAATGACCCATGATGTAGGGTTTATAATTATTTCTAAAAGTAAGCACAAAGAAACAATAGAAATTATTAAAATTGGAATATAAGACCATTCATTTAAAAATTCTATTGATTCTTTTAAAAAAGACATTTTCTTTTTTGAAATATTTGACCGGGTTTTAATTCTAAGTCCTGGTTGATATCGACTTTCTTTAAATACAATACCTTCCAAAGAAAAAGGACTTCCGCATTTTTCACAATATACTTGAATTCTTTTCTCAATGAGTTCTGTCAATTCTACTGGAAAAACGAATCCACATTCATTACATACATATATCTTTTTTGACATGCTCTCTCACATAAACTCCTATATAATTGATTTTTTTATATTTTAAATTTTTTATGATTAAAAAAACTATTAATGAAAATTTGTCAACTTTCAGTTTCAGTAATTTCAGCTTTATAACCTTTTCCACAATGTGGGCAAAAAGTGACCATATTTGTAGCTAGTTGTTCTAACATTGAATCAGAAATTTTTAAACCACAAGCAGAACAAAACTTAACTTCAGATTGCACCCTCTGATTTAATTTTTTAGGTACCTCAGCAACTTCATTAGCACTTTCAGAATGATTTTCTTTATTTTTACTAAAGAGGAAGAACCTCTTCTGTTTCAAGGGCTTTTCCTTTCCAGAGAAAAGATAATAAAGCCCTTCAAAGAACTTATAAATAGCATAAAAGAGTGCTGCTACGAGATATATAGTACCTTTTAGAATATAATATACTAAATATGCTGTTCCCTTTAATATATAATATACAAGAACAACTACCAACGTAATTAAAGCGAAAACAGCTAATATACATAATAATTGTGCATATACTGGTAAGTCCAAATACCATTTAAGTACTTCATTCCAAGTCCAAGCACTAAAAGTAATTTGATTTGACATTTTTCATTTTCACTTTTTATTTTTTTTTACTTATTTAAAGAGTGTTGATAATAAATTAAAAAAAAATTGGAGTCCAGTTTTTATAATAATTTTTAGATGGACGATAAGTAAGCAAGAAATTAAATAAACTCATCCTTAGGATTATCATCTTCTAAATCAGCTTTAGGAGATAAATCATCATATTCTTCTTCAAGTCTTTTCATTTCCTTTTTATTTCCAAAGTACATTAATATGAAAAATATGGAAAAATAGAGTATAATTAAGAAAAAGAGAAATAGGACATATTTTTGAGTATAAGAAATAAAATGTAATGCTAGTCCAATAATGAACCCCGTTAATAATCTTGATTCCGTGGTACTTGTTCTTAACAACATTCTTTGAGTACCCCAATCAATCAACCCTGGAATAGGTAGAATAATGCAAAATAAAATAGCCATTTCAGCACTTATTTCAAAATCAAATATGAGAAATAATAAAGTAGTAATAAACATAGAAAATAGAACACCAATAACAAATCCAGAGCATCTCGTACAGAAATAAACATGTGTTCTACCAAAGGTTAGACGAAAAGTATGATCTTTTGCTGAAAGTGGATGATGAGTTAAAATTTCATGATAAATATGTCTTTCTTTCCCTGCTAATATTTTATCATAAACTATTAAGAGAATTGGAATAAAAAATAAAATAGAAATAATACTTTGAATAAGAAATTTTAATCCATAATTTAGAATGATATCTTCAAGATTTAGATTATTATTAAAAGTAAAATAAAAAATTATTATAAGAAGCATTGCAATGAAGGAAGCTATCATTAAATTAATAAAAGTATAATAAACTTTAAGGCCTTCATGATATTTTAAAGGTTTATACTTATACATTCCACAAATCGCTCCAAATATTCCGATAATTAACATCCAATTAAAATAAATTGCATTATAAAATGCAAGTTGATAAAGATACTCCCCTATAAAACCCGCTGTAAAACCATGTATTGATCCCGCCCCAATCGAAAAAAGTGTGAATATAAATAGAGTAACTCCAAATTGAATTAAAAACTCTGGATTATTAATAAAAATAGTAGAGATTGAGCCAAAATTAACAGAAAAAAAGAAATAACTACTTATTAAGAACAAGTTTATAAATAAATTTAAAAATATTTTTCTTAACAGGCTATTACTTTCATTAATTTCTTGAGAAGTATCAGCAGGCTCTAAATTGGCTTTATCATTCATATGAAAATATTATCAAGATTATTAATTTATAATATCAAGATTATTAATTGAATTTTTCTAATTTCTTCATTAAAATGTCTTGAAATCATCAACTTTTCCCTTCTCAATAATCCTACCCTCAAGAGTAAATTAAAATAATTTAATATAGTAGTATTAACTGTTTTTTTTCTAAAATTATAAAAATAATAATGCCTAAAAATATATAATAAAAAAAATGTAATTTGAAAAATGAGTTCAAATATTAATCGGAAAGGAACAGATGGTATAAGTGGCTTAATAATAGGAGGGGCACTTATCATTCTTGGAATAGTTTCGGTCGTATGGTATCTTCCACTTATTAATCAAATTTCACCCGGTGATACACTTCCCTTGGAAGTGGGTATAAGTGTTAATTTATTAGTTTTTTTTGCTTTTAGTTATGGAATAATTATGGTTTTAATTTACGTTTTCAAGCCAGAAATATATATGAAACAAAGTAAAGGGATTGAAAGAAAAGGGATTGAAAGAAAAGGGATTGAAAGAAAAGGGATAAAAGGTTTTTCAAGTAGTTATAATACTTCCATTCATACATCCATCAGTAGTGAAAATCCTTATGTACATGAACAACCACAACAACAATACCCCCCAATATCACAACCACAATACCAACCACAATACCAACCACAATACCAACCACAACAACAACCACGACAACAACCACAATATCAACCACGACAACAACCACGACAACAACCACGACAACAACCACAATACCAACCACAACAACAACCACAATACACACCAATACCGCCACAACAAAACCAACCAACGAGTCTAAAGTTCAGTGTGTATTGCGCTTCTTGTAATGCTCCTGACTCGATTACGAGAGAAGAATTTTCACATTTTACCTGCAAAGCATGCAGGAATCTTTTCTTTAATTTAGGATATTTCTGTAAAACATGCAACCAGATTTATCCATTTTCTCGGGATGATTTCTTAAATCTCCACGAACCAGAAACTTTAACCTGTTATAAATGTAATAACATAATGGAATTATCAAAATCGAACTATTAATCCTTTCTTATTTTCTTTCTTGAATAGAATTAGAACAATTGAATTTGAAATGAACCCAAATCCAATCATAATTATAAAATTTAGCCAAAAATATTATCGAGATTTTTTATTAGCTCTTTTTTAGTTATTTCAAAACCTCTTCGAAGTATTTTAATAATAGTATTCCTACCTGTCAAAATATTCAATATTGAGGGATCTTTCTCAACGATTTTAATTCCTTCTTCATTATAATGAAGTTGTCTCATTAATGAGATATAGGCATTTTTTTTTGATTTAAATACTTCTCGGCAGAGGTCATCATAAGATTCTATTCCTTCTTTATTTATTTTAAAGAATAAGACGGATTCTTCAACTTGAGAGATAAAACATTTTTTTGTTATTTCAACTAATTTGTTAAAATTTTTGTGTCTTTTCTTACATTGTTTATAAGTCTGATCATTTTTGAGGTAAATAGGTAAATATTCTTCGATTATTTGATTAGATTTTTCATCTGTAATTGAACCACTATTATTTTCTATATCCTTAGCACAGTCTAATGTAACCCTTATTTGTTCTAATGTTCCAATCCTTGCATCTTTATCCATCCAATGTTTATAAAATGATATAATTATTGGTTTAACTAAAATATCTAAGAATCCCGCATTCATTTCTGTCTCTATCAATTTTCGGCCAATTTCAAATGATCTTTCCATTTGTTTGATCATTGTTTTTTTTATGAATTCATAATTTCTTTCAATGTAATCCACAATAATTACTCCACTAAGAATTTTTCGATTGTTGGTAAAGTATAAAATTAGTCATATCTATTTGTATTATAATAAATGAATAAGAGAATAAAATTTAAACTATTTTAAAAAATTAATAGTTTTAATAGTAATAACTTCAAGATATTATAGGATGATTTAAAAGGTCAGATAAGCGTGCGTTATATTTTTAAAATTCTCCTTTTTGGTGATCCTAAAACCACATTACCATATGTAACAAATGTTTTTAGGGAAAATGGAGAGGATAAAGAAGCATATAATGAATGGTTCAGCGAAATTAAGGTTTTAGAAAATATTTGTGATTTAGAAGTAGTAGTTATTTCTGAGGCTCTCGCAACAGATATTGATGAGATTATTCCTAGTGTTGATGGGATTATATACTTTTTAAATCCATTAAATAATGTTGAATTTGAATTTTTCGAAATGATTCTCCCAATTATAGATTCTGTTAAAAGAGACATTCCTACCATCATTAATTTTTTTGATCAAAATGGAATTCTACCATTATCTACAAGGTCATTATTAGAACATATCTGGGTAAACTTTCCTAACTTAGAAGCTTTTATAAATATTCCCTCTAAAGATTTTCAGCAGATTTTGCACTGCTTGTGTTTGGCAATGATAACAGGAGATACTCCTTTAAACCTTGAAAATGCTTGGATGAGATTTCCTCTTTTTCTTACAATGGCAAATGAGTATTATAAACAGCAAAATTATTATTATTCTGCTCAAGCAATGAAAAAAGCAGCGATAATTGCCGATATTAATGGAAAGGAAGATTATTTTATTTTTTACGAGCAAGCCGCCTTCCTTTATTCAAAAATAAATTTATTTTTAGAAGCTTCGGAAATGCTCAGGAAAGTAGATAAGTATAAGGCTTTAAATTTTAAAAAATTAAATGCTGAAGTAATAATATTAGAAGGAAATAAGTTATTTAATAAACAAAAATTTGAATTAGCTGCTATACAATATGAGAATGCTGCTCAATGGGCCTCTATCGAGTCGATGGATAAAGAACTAATTATAAATTCTTTTAAATTAGCAATAAATTCTTGGATTTCAGCTTGTAAATGTCAAAACGCTTTTAATTTACTTGAAAGATTACCTCGTGGTGAAGTAATTTCCGTTTTAAATGATGTCTCTGATAAAATCATAGCAGCTTCTGAATTTCTAATATCGATAAATAATTTCGAATCTACTAGAATACATTTATATACTGCAATAAATAGGTATCAAAAAGAGGATCTCTTTGAACATATAACTAAATTTACATTAACATTAATCAAGGTTTTAATAAAAATTTTAGAACAACAGATAATAAAAAAAGAATTATACAATGCTAAAAAGACTTTTGATGAAATAGAAAATATATGGGAAACCTATCATATTAAGAAAACCACAATAGATGATCTTTTGAAAGATTTAATTAAATTATTTATTGAAGATTTAAATTTTAGTATGGCAGCACTATTAATAAACAAGTTGGGCTCTATAGAAATTAAGAGAAAATTAACTGAGTTAATCTCTGAGGTGGAGGAAAAGAAAAGAGAGTCAGAAAGGAAAGAATTTGAGGTTAATATTGAAAGAGGGATTGATATCTTAAATAATTTTATTGAAGCTGAACATGAAATTATTAATAAATTAAATTGTCAACAAATAAATATATCTCAAGAATTAGTCAAACAAGGGGATTATTATAACGCCGCAAATATTTTAGAAAAGCAATCAAATTTCCTTAAAAATCTTGGAAAAAAAAATACTTCTTATCAAATCTTAATTAAAGCTCTAGATATTTTAATTGAGGGAAAGTTATTTGAAGATTTTTTTGCTTTAAACAGTAGCTTACCAGTTGAAATGAATAAAAAATACTTAGCAGTGAATTTTCCCAAATATCTTGAAAAATTAAAGGAAATATGTTCAGTAGAGAGTAATTTTAAAAAAAATGAACACATTTTAGTATTTTCAAATAAAATTTTTAGAAATTGCATGCTTTATGATGAATCAAAAGAAATAATTAAAGTTTTTATAAAAATACTTAAAAAAGAAGCTTTAAAAATAATAATTGAAGAAGAAAACCTTGAAGGAATTAATAGAGTAAATGAATTAATTAAAAAGATTAATGATGCATCTTCTTCTTATTTAGATAATCAAACTATTACATTTAATAAAATATATAAGAAGATTACCGAAGTTTATATAAATTTCGGAGATTTATCTTCTGCGAATGCTTACAATGATAAAATAGAAAAGAAAGCATATAAATCTGAAATTTATGAAAAAATTGCTAAAATTGAGGCTGAAAAAAGCGCACTTAAATCTAGAGAAACTGAGGAAAGTTTAAAAGGAGAACTATTAAAAGAAAAATTATCAATAATAAGGAAAAAAGCACATGATGCTTTTAATGATCGAGATTTTGAATTAAAACAAAGGAGAATTTTAAAAAGAGCCTATTTCAATGAAGCTTTAAATTATTTAAAAGATGAGAAATTTGATGAAGCCATCAAAATTTATAAAGATACTATAATTCAAATAAATCGAACTAAAAAATACAACTTAGCAGGTGTTTCTTTAGCATTAATATGCTTATTACTAATAAAACAAAAAAGGAATGATGAAATTGATCATATTATAATAGATATTAAGGAAAAATTATCAAGTTCAGGAAAATTGTTCTCAGAAACATTTCCTGTGACTTTAATAGAATATATAAGAGATATAAATAAATTACAAGATGAACCTAAATTAATGGAAGCACTCTCTTTTTTAGAGAATTTACCTTTATTTGAAGAAGAAATAAAACTACTTCACAAATACTTAGGTAAAGAATATCAGAAAGAAGAAGTAATAGTCGAGAAACTTGAACGGGGGTTATCACCTGGAGATAGTGCAAAATATAGAAGTATTATTAATAGAATTGGTAAAAGTATTACAACTCAAAAGTCAGATATTGCTAAGAGGAGAATGATGAAAAGGCAGTATTGGGAGAGGGCATTAATAAATCTCTCTAAAAATGAGACGCTTGAAGCTTCTCTTATCTATTTAAATGCAGTACCTAAACTATGTAAAAAGGATTTTTTCAAACATGCGGCAATAGGATTAATTTTAGGGGTATTAATCTTATATAAAGAAAAGGATATCCAAACTATTAAATCAACTTATGAGAAGAATTTAAAAAAATTATATAATGCTAAAGAAAAGTTAGAAGCTTTACCTGAAATCCAATTGATGGAATATCTGTTTATTGCTTTAATAAATAATGATAAAATACTAATTAAATTATGTTTAGAGTATCTTGTAGATAATCTATTTTTTTTTGAGCCTGAGATTAATTATTTAAAGAATCTTTCTGAAATGGAACAAATTAAAGAAGAAAGAAGAGAATTTCCCTCGAGAGAAGAACGCAGAGATTTATCCAAATTAAGAATTCAATTAAACCAAACTTTAGGGCATCTTCAGCAACAGACAAGAGACATTAAAGCTGATGCATTGGAATTTTTTGCTAAGCGGAAAGCCATGAAGAGAAGGTACTATGAGGAAACTTTAAAATTCTTAGGAAAGAATTCCTTTGATGAAGCATCAAAAAAATACTTAGTTTTAACAAGAAATATTTTCAATAGGAAGGACTTTAAAACAACATCACTTCTTATTTTATTGTATGGTTTCTCCCTTCTTAAATATAAAAGATCCCCATCAAGCGTACGGAGCGATGTGAATAAATTCTTAGCCTCCTTAGGATTAAGTAGGCAATTAATAAGTAAAACATTCTATGTCATGCTATTATTTTTTATTATTGATGTTAAATTAAACCAAATGAATGATTATATTCCAAAAATTAAAAGAATTTTTGAGATTCTACCATTATTTCAAGAAGAGAAAGTATTAATTGATATTTTTTAATAGAAAAAAACAATATCTTTATTAAGATTTTACTTTCTTCTGTAATAATGAGATTGACTATTTAATTAGATCATCTTGGCAAACTTTTGTAGGTCCTTAACGCGCATTCGTAATGTGACCTCAGTCACTTGACTAAGAGTTGCTATTTCTTTTTGGGTCCTATTTTCATTGCAGATTTTTGAGCCTACATAAAGTGCCGCAGCAGCAATTCCTTTTGGATCTTTTCCTGCCGTGTTAAAACCATTCGCTGTTGCATCTTTAATTATTTTTACTGCGATGTTTCTACATTGCATTGACAACTTTAACTCATCATTGAATTTATCAACATATCTATCAGGTGTAAAATGTTGTACCTTTAAATTTAATTTTGGTAATATTTGCAAGTAAATTAATCTATAACTCCTAATCACTTTCTTTTTAGCGATTTGAGCAACTTTTGTTATTTCTTCAATAGTTCTGGGAATGCCATGGACTCTTAATGCACAAAAAATTGATGCTGATAATAATGTGTCAATACTTCTTCCCATTGTTAATTTTTCTTTAACTGTCTGGGTATATATCCGAAGTGCATCTTCCGCAACCGTATCGGAGATTCCTAATCTTTTTTGCAATCGCTGTAGATTTGGTAGAGCGATCCAGAGATTTCTCTCATAACTCGTGGTTAATGATCTTTGAATTTTTGCTAATCTATTAAACTTCGATTTATATTTCGGACTTAATAATGTTCCTCTTGCATCACGGTTTCCTCGTATAATTGTTCGAGGACCAATTGGACTATAAACTCGCTCATTACTCTTTCTTTTCTGAATCTCCTCTGCAGTAAATGCTCGTCGGGGAGAATCATCAAGAATTCTTGAGATTACTGAGCCACAATTCGTGCAAACATGATATCCCTCGTCCTGAGAGATTTTAGGAGCATCGCAGCATAACCCCTCAGAATCATCCTCAAAAAAGAAATCATTTGAAGGCATAATTATAATAAAAATATTAGATAAATATATTATTAAATATATTAGATAAAATTATTAGTATAATATTTAAGAAAGAACATCTATATAAATTTTAATAATAATTGATATAACTTTTTAAATATCTTTCATAGATAATCTGGGATTATAGTGTCAGAAGATTCAAGTATAATTGAAGTGTTTGAAAAATTTTTAGAGCCATCTGTTATCGATAAAATTAAATCTTCCAAAGAAGTAAAAGAAGGCAAAGTTGAAGTGATAGAGGAAATCCTAAAACTGCCCATATCTTCTTATAAATTTTTAGATAAAAAAGAAGCTGAAATTCTAGAATATATACTTGATGTATTTGATATTGAGACAGCATCTAAATTAGATAAAGATAATCCTTTTCAAAATCTACTTGACCTTGCTCCTACAGATGATCCAATTATTACTACAAAAATGAAAGAAGAATTAGATAATAAAATAAAAGCTTTAAAAGAAAAGTTTCCTAATCTAGAAAAAGATCTAAGCAAAGCAATTACTATAAGCTCTTTAATTGTTAATATTAAAAATAAGGCATTTAAAGTAGGCAAGGAAGAACAAAAAATTGTTGTTGCGGGGTTAGATAATGCTGGAAAAACAGCACTCCTCTCGAAATTTGGAGGTAAATTAGGCATTGCAGATTTGGCGAAATTAAAACCGACTAAAGGAGTAGATCGACAGGTTGTAAAAACTGATGAGATAGACTTAATTATATGGGATATGGGCGGTCAAGAAGAATATCGGAAAAAATATCTGAAAAATCCAGAAAAGTATTTTATCGAATTAGATTTACTGATATATGTAATAGATATTCTCGATCACGAAAGATATTTTGAAGCAATTAAATATTTGAGCACTATTCTAGCTATCTTAGAAACCTTAGAGGAGACTCCTTATGTCATTGTTTTCTTCCATAAGTTTGATCCGGACTTAAGAGAGGATAATTCTTTATTACTTAGAATAGAAATGCTAAAAGATGTCTTGAAAGAAGGCTTTAAAAAGACAGATCACCCTTTTGATTATGATATTTATTTAACTTCAATTTATTCCTTAATTTCGAATGAACCAAAATTCTCCAAATATTTAAAAGAGACAATGAAAGCTACTAATTCTCTTACAGATCCAACAGCAAATAAATTAGAAGGACTTGGAAAAGTGCTTGAAGAAACGATGAATGCAGTAATAAAGCTTTCGGAAAGTATCACGATTCAAATCAATAATATTGATAACAGGCTCAGAGCAATCGAGAGTAGAGCAAGTTTGGCGGCTCAAGGAGGTGCCTACGCACCAGTGCAAGTGGGAGCGCAACCGGATATAAATCCTATCCAATCAAGGGCTAAAATTTTAGATGAATTGAAAGATTTGTTTGCTAAAAAAAAACATTTGAATTATTAATTGAGTGTATTTTTAAGTTTATAAAATTAGCTAAAAATTAGAAATCTTTGAAATTATCCCGACGAAAAACGCGATTATCCCGTCTATAATTATGTCGTAACCAGAAAAATGATTGAAATCGA
>JAEOTJ010000017.1 GCA_016839905.1 Promethearchaeota archaeon
AAATAGATGGAGCAACAAGACTTGGAGAATTTGCCGTTGGAACTAATTATGGAATAACTCAATTTACAAAGAATATGTTATTTGACGAAAAAATGGGAGGTACATTACATTCTGCTCTTGGATTGGGTTTTAAAGAAACCGGATCGAAAAATGAATGCGCAATACACTGGGATATCCTTAAAAATATGCGATACTCTGGTTCGCAAATATATGCTGATGATAAACTAATCTATGAAGAAGGAAAGTGGAAGATTTAAATAAGCGATAAAAAAGTTTATTCCATAAAAATCGCATACTTTTGGATAAAATATTTATCCACTAGATATTTTGTTGATTCAAACGGATTTATATATCCTGTAAAACTTTTTAGTTCCTTCTCAAATTTTTCTTCAAATTCTCTTGAGAATTCATCGAGTTTTTTCAATAATATTGGTAAATTCATAGTTGAGATTAAAGTGGCGATATGATATTTACCATAACTAAAAATTAGTTGGACTCCTTCTTTTTCAATTATTCTTAGTCGTTTTTTACTTTTTGTTATTTCACTGATAATAGTGATTACTCCTGAAAGCCCACCTGCAATTAAATCTTCATCAACTTGATGTTGATCTATTTTTTCTTTAGGTTGTTCTATTTGTTCAAAATCGTGAAAATAAAGACAAATTCCACTATAATTGGAAACAAAAAGATTTTTAATCGTTGAAGCCCACTGTATCTCTTTAGATACTAAAAGTTCTTTCATTGACGCCATTGATGCTATCCAAACAATAAGAATTACTAAAGCAAATGCACCTAAATAACTTGGGAAATCGGGCATTATTCTATTAAGATCGGGGTTTGCTTCGTATAATTCACTTGTTCCTCGACTAATTAAAAATCCGATTATAATTCCTAGTAAAAATAAAGACATAAAAATTCCATTAATTCGACCTCTATATTTTAAATTGCCTCTTTCAGTAGAGAAATCTCCAGATATAGTAATGATGGCAAGTAAAAGAGGAAGTATCGAGAATGCATAATGAATTGAAAGATAGATTTTTCTTGGCAATCCATATATAAACAAAATATCTTCTCCAATAAATGATCCATAAGATATAAGGAAAAATGATACAATTAAAATACCATAAAAAAGTGCAGATTTTCGACCCATATAATCAAAAACACAACCTGCTGCAATAAGATAAAGGAAAGATACTATTGAAAATATAATAATATCTATATCAAATCCAAATTGTTCAAGAATAATTCCCAACGTAGCGCTTAATATAGTGAAACCAACGGAATATCGAATAAAATGTTTCTCAAAAATTAATTTTAGATATATCTTATCAGATTTGAGTCTTTCTTTAGTTTCTATATATTTATAAGTTCTTGTCCTCCATACTATACTAATTAAAAGAAAAAATTCTACTATAAAAAGAATTTTGTATAAAAAATCAAAGATTGCAAAAGCAATTCCAATTAAGCCCAATAGAAAACAGGATATTATTAGCAGAGCTGATACTCTACTTCTATTAAGAATGTTTGTCTCATGAACTAGTGTTGAGCACCATAATAAAAATAATTGAGGTATTATTATCAATAAAATTAATAAGCCAATAAAATTGAAAAGATTGTCATAAAAAGTATTTAAAAACAGTCCGAATATGCAAATTAATAAAGAGATATTATAAAACCGTGTTTTATTCTTTACGACATCAATAAATAAGCCAGAGACCAAAAAACTAATTGAAAATATAAATAATAATAAAATCCTTTCAATATCTGCAGCTATTCCAATCTCCATCAACACTATATATTTATATACATATACTTCAGCTATTAAAGTAATTGCGAAAAGGGAGAGAAATAAATAGATAAAAGAATTCTTTTCCAAATTCATATCTCTAATAATTAATTTGGCAGCCCAATGCTTAATGGTTTCTTTATTCATAATTATCTTTTGAAAAAGATTTAATATAATATCTTCTTGGAATATCTTTTATTTAATATTTTTGTCAAATAAATGATTATTTCAAAAAGGCATTTTTAAAAAAGTAAAAATGGAAATTTTAATTCTTGGGCTTTTTCTCTTTACTTTTTTCGATTTTAATTAGTAGATGTCCTACAAGCCGATGATTTATTACTTGTATGAATGATAATAACCACCACCAGCGAGGAATAAATATTTCTCTTTTATATTTACGTGATGC
>JAEOTJ010000120.1 GCA_016839905.1 Promethearchaeota archaeon
AATTTTCTTGAACCGTATTATTATTACTTTTATCCACTACTATCCCATAGGAGCAATTATAGACTTTATTTTTAATCACCTTCCCGTTATTCGTAGTATCTAATCGAATACCTCCATGTGAAGTAAGGCTCCCCGAGGAATTATACACCGTACAATTCCGAATAATAAAATAAACATTAGAATTTTTCACTTGAATCCCATATGCAGTGCCATTAGCATTAATCGTTATATTATCAATCACATAGGGATTACTCCACGTTCCATTCCCCGAACACCATTGATTGTCAGCCGCTATTTTACTCCAATTATAGCTCGGATTGGAATCATCTATTAAAATTGATGTTTCAGTCCAGAATCCAGAACCCTTAACCTCAGGTTCCTGCTCTAATTCTTTCCAAGTCAAGGAATTAGACTTAATCTTATCTTGACTTGATAAATTTATACTAAAGGAATTGAAGATTAGTAAAAAACTTAATAAAGTACTAGAAATAAGCATTTTTCGATTCATTTATTTTCATCCAAATTAGTTATTTTTTTAATATACAATACTTATTTATTCCTTTATTAAAATTACTAAAATAGTCGCTATAATATATTAAATATTTGTATAATACATTTGGTATATTTTCTCTTTTATTTTACTCTTCTATGAATCTTAGAAAATACTCTATTAATTACTTTAAAATAAATAATCAATCATTAAACCAAAATGGCATTAAAAATGGATAAACTAAAAAGAAATAATTCGTGATAGTACCGCTTGGAAAATACTTAGATAACCACAAAAAATTTGGTGATGATTTAGAGCATTGCCCTAAAGTGTTTGCTATGAACTACTTTTTAAAAGATGAGAACGGAAAGTATATTACTGGAATGTTGGATAAGCTTTCTTGGACAATGTGGGCAGAAGGTCGTTTCCGTGGAGATTATGATGCCATCAAAACTCCTGTTGGATATATTCCGAAATATGAGGACTTGAAGGAATTATTTAAAGTGTATCTTGAGAAAGATTATACTGAAAAGGATTATATAACGCAATTTTCTATCAGGACTACTCACTTGTTGGAAAAATTGGACCGCATTGAGAAATGGTATAAATTAGAAAGCTATGTACCTGATTTTTTTTGGAATATGTTAAATCAACAACGTTCAGATCTAAAGGATTTAAAAGTAAAATTCAGTAAAGATGTGATTTCTCCTCAAGATTTTTAAAAAAAATTTATTTTTTTCTTTTTATAAAGGATAACCGCAATTTGAGCACCTATATTTCACTAATCAATCACCAAAAACTTTATTTTCTAATGATTAACATTACTTCTTTTTTATAAAATAAACCTATAGTTTTAAATAAAATTGAGTTGATTATTAGATATTAATCTTTAAAAAAAATAAATGTTAGAGAAAAAAAATGCAAGAAGTTAAAATTTATAAAAGTCGATATTTTCTTTCCTTTATTATATTCTTTGTTTCATCAATAGCAATTACAGCCTATTTGCATTTTAGAGGATATATAGTTTTAGAATCATCAACCATCGTAGGATTATGCATTCTCTTTGGTGGAGCAGGATTTAGCTATTATATGGGAATAAAAGAAGTAGCAATGCAGAGATATCTTTCACCATGGAGGCCAAAACCGCCAGAAGAAAAAATTAAGCAAAAAAAGCAACGCTATCCCCAACAACAATATCCCCAACGACAATATCCCCAACGACAATATCCCCAACAACAATATCCCCAACAACAATATCCCCAACAACAATATCCCCAACAGCAACAACAAGGATATAACCAACAACAACAACAAGGATATAACCAACAACAACAACAAAGAGAGAGACAAAGGTAAAATAAAAATCTTTTTTTTACGAATTCTCAGTACTTAACTAAATAATAATATACTCCCTTCCTATTAATTCTTTTATTCGACAAAACTCTGAGATGGGAGGATCTTTATTATCGAAATACTCAAATTCATTCAACAAAACCATCTTAAAATCTTCTTTAAAATATGCTTTTGGCTCTTTTACTAACCAATACCTCTTTTTGTGTAGAAATACATTCACAATTATCCTGATTTGTAAAGTAGCAGACTAATATTAAAGTAGAAGTTCCTCGCAATTGGGTCAGCACTAGTCGAATACACCATGAAGGGGTGTCCTTCTCGATAAGAAATTTATATCCGCCAGCGTACTCCGTATTCTTCACGAATTTTATAAAATTTGTATTTTTTTTTAACGCTAGGGATTGAATGAAGCCATTTGTTGCTAATAAGAGGATATCCGCTATTATATAATTTAAATCCCTGGTTTTATTCCTATATTGATCTCTTAATTTTCTAAAATTGATACATTTTTTCTATAAAAAGTTGACTTAATTATTTCTTGAATAAATAATTATAAAAAGAAATAATAATCTCTTATTGATAAATCAAGCTTTAACTTCTATTTCTTTAATGAATCCCCTGAGAGTATCCAAAAATTCCACATAATAACGACCTCTTAGTTTTATCTTTCCCTTGAATACCATTTTAATGATTTGTTTGCGATCAATTTGTTCGGCACCGATTTTCATGAAAGTCTCCAAGTTAGTCTCCATAAAACCATCCCATCCAAGAACGCTTTTATGTAATCGAGCAGGTGGTTTATTTAGGATTGTATCAACTGTGAGCTTGCCATCTTCAACATTTATGATTGCAGCATCGTTACCGTCTTTAGGATTTAATACTATTTTAGTAGAAAGTTTTGGAATGAAATAAAGTAGAAAGTTATAATCTTTTGTTCTTGGTGTTTAATTTATTTCGGTTTAAAAAACTCTATTTTATTTTTAATTTTAAAGATTAATTTCATAAAAAATTTCTAATAACTTTTTCAAATCTCTTCTTTATTTATTCAATATATTTGTTATCTCATTATTATAATTGCATGTAACATTTCTTACAAGTTGAAGTAGTTCCATCATTTACTGTTCCACAAGTTATACAGATAATCTTCTTTTTTTTCTTCAATTCTATTTCAGCTTTTTTTTTTGCTCTTAATTCAGCCATTTTCTCAGCTACTATTTTTTCTTCTTTTTCTTTAGCTTCTTTTTCAGCTCTTTCCTTTGCCTCTTTTTCGGCTCTTTCTTTTGCTTCTTTTTCGGCTCTTTCTTTTGCTTCTTTTTCGGCTCTTTCTTTTGCTTCTTTTTCGACTCTTTCTTTTGCTTCTTTTTCGGCTCTTTCTTCTTTTTCAGCTCTTTCTTTTGTTTCTATTTTGATTTTTTTCTTGGCTTCTTTAGCTTGTTCCTTTGCTTCTTTCAGTTTTTGCTTAGCTTCTTTAACTTTTGCCTCTCTTTCGGCCCTTTCTTTAGCCTCTCTTTCTGCTCTTTCTTTTAACTCTTTTTGAGATTTTTCCTTGGCTTCTTTATCTTCTTTTTTTATCTCTTTTCTTTCCTCTAATTTTATTTTTAATTTTTCTTTACTATCTCCAGCTTTTTCCTTTACTTTCTGCGTGATTTTACTCGATTTCTCTTTGAGTCTTCCAGCTCCTTCACTTACTTTTTCTTTTACTTTTTGGGCGGATTTACTTAATTTCTCCTTTAATTTTCCTTTTATTTCTTTTTTAGATTTTTTTGTTTCTTCTGTTATAATTTTAACCTGATCATCCATTTCTTCATCTTTAGGGATTTTATCTTTTTTTTTAGTCTTTTCCTTAATTATTTTTATTTGTCCCTTAGGTTCTTTATCTGTTGAGATATCTTTAACTTTGATTATAACATCTCCTGATTTCTTGAGGGCATCTTGGTGAAATTTGCTATTGATATGACTTTTACTATTGGGATTTGCTAATTCTTTTCCACAAATTTCACATTTAGGCATTTTATTTCATATATTCTTTTTTAAACCATTGTTAATGTTTTTATTAAATCTAATGCATCTAATACTTTTCCATTCTTAATAACTTCCACTCTTGCTTTCATTCTTTTATAAGTAGGAGTTCCACATATTTGGACCAGTGCTAGTTGAATATATTATAAAGGGATTCTTTCTGAATAAAGATCTTATATCCGTCTTATTAAAAGAAATAATAATCTTTTATTGATAAATCAAGCTTTAACTTCTATTTCTTTAATGAAATCCCTGAGAGTATCTAAGAATTCCACGTAATAACGACCTCTTATTTTTATCTTTCCCTTGAATACCATTAATATAATTTGTTTTTTATCGATTTGTTCGGCACCGATTTTCATG
>JAEOTJ010000121.1 GCA_016839905.1 Promethearchaeota archaeon
AAATATAGTTAAAATAAAATTATAAAATAATTATCACATTGAAATGAAAAAATCATTAATTTCTTTATTGGAAATTACCCGAGATTGTAATCTAAATTGCAAGCACTGTTACATTTATAATAATGATTATATCATTAATGGAATAAATGAATTAAATATAAATAAATTGAAAATTCTAATACAAGAATTAGTGGATGCGGGTACAACTCAACTGATTTTAACAGGAGGAGAACCATTTCTTTATAAAAAATTAGGAGAATTGTTTGATTTTTTGAAAAGTTTAGAAGGATTGACGTTGGCAATAAATACCAATGGATTTTTATTACTACAAGAAGAAATCAGGTCAATCGTGATAAAAAATAAAGATTTGATAGCACAATTGAGCCTTAGTGTTGAGTCTGGTATTCCAGAAATCCATGAAAATTTAAGGGGCAAGAGACAATTTAATAAGGTTATTAAAGTGATAGAAACCTGCAAGCAAGAGCAAATTCCCCTTCTTATTAATAGCATTATAGGTCCGTTTAATATTAATTCCATTGAATCTATCTTTTCTTTAATGTCTCGGTTTGAAATTAAAACTATAAACATTGGATTGTACATTCCAATGATTTCAAATGTTAACGGCTTTGAAAAATTGACAAGGGAGCAAGTAAAATCGATCTGTAATTATCTTTTAGAGCAAAAAGAGAGTGGATGGGATATTGCCACTTGTTCTATGCCTTATTTAAAGTTCTTTTCCCCAGGAATGGAAGGTGCTTGCTGTTCTTTATTTAAAGAACTTTTAACCGTGAATTATAAGGGGGATTTACAAGTCTGTATGAATGATTATTCTAAAATTGGCTCGGTTTTAGAAAGAAATATTGACCAATTAATGAAAACAGAAAAAGTTAGCGAGTTTTTATTTCCAAAAAAATTAAAATCAAAAATTAAGGGCAAATGTGCATCTTGTAAAAAGTTTATTGAATGCTTAGGATGCAGATTCATTGCTTTCTCAACAACTCGAGATTATTACGCATCAGATCCTTGTTGCCCGTATCATTTTTCGTAGTGATTATATAATGCTCAATAATCTTGATAATAAAAGTTGGATAATCCCTTGGGGATCAGTAGAGTATCACGGTCCTCACTTACCCTTACTAACTGATAGCATCATTGCAAATTATATTTCTTTAAATGTTTCTGAAAAAATTGATGCAAAAGTGATTAAACCATTAAATACTGCGGTTTGCTTTCACATGAAAGATTTTCCTGGAACACAATCCTTTTCTGAAAAAGAAGTAATCTTAGAATTTAAAAAAATCATTTCAAACTCAAGTAAAAATAAAATTAAAAGTTTATACATTATTATTGGGCATGGTGAAAATGTAAACTTATTGCCAAGTATTTTTGAATTGTGCAAGCAAAATTACGACCTTGAAATCTTTCCTTTTTATATATATGATGAAAGAATATTAGAAATTATCCGAAAATATACTTATTCAAGCCGTATTTTTAATATTGTTCATGGAGGAGAAATCGAAACAAGCTTAATGCTCGAAATTCAAGAAAATTTGGTATATTTAGATAATGATATGACAAGCATTTATCCAAGTATTAAGGAGGATTACTGGACAGAACATTATGATATAATACCTCTTGGAACTTTCTCGTCAAAGGGTTATTTTGGAGACCCAATGCTTGCTTCTAAAAAAAAAGGAAGGAAATTTCTTGAGATAATTATAGAAGATTTTTTAAATATTTTCCAACTATGTAAGTAAATAAATGAGATTTAAACAGTCTTAAAGAATATCACTTTCATGTCAGAGTCAGAAAATTCTAAGTGTGTTTCATTCCAAGGGATTGAAATTTTTGAACATGAAGTTAAGGTTCTTCAAAAATTAGAATCTATTACGGATAAAAAGTTCAAACTCGTCGATGATATTGAATTAAATATTAAAATGAGCTTTAGTGTTAAAGATAAACACGTTTCAGGAATTTACCTCTACATGTGTGGATTAAATAAACTTCCAGAATCGATAAAATCTCTTCAATCACTTCAATATTTAGATTTAACAAATAATTATTTACCATCGCTTCCAGAGTCGATTGGAAACCTTAAATCGCTTGAAGTACTAAATCTAAGGAATATCTCCTTAGAGTCTCTCCCAGAAATTATAGGGAATCTCAGATCCCTAAGAATACTGAATTTAGATGGTAATTCATTAAAATCCATCCCCAAGTCAATTGGAAACCTAAAATCACTTATAGAACTCGATTTAACTTATAATGAATTAATGGAGCTTCCTGATAAGATAGGTAATCTTCAATCTCTTAAAAAAATTAAGGTAAGTAATAATGATATATTAAAATTTCCTGAAACGATAGGCAATCTTAAATCGCTTGTAGAGCTCGAATCAAATAATAACATGTTAAAAGAGCTTCCAGAGGGCTTAAATAATTTAAAATCACTCACTAATCTGCTTCTTATTAGAAATAGTATAAAGAAACTCCCAAAATCAATTGGTAATCTTACTTCGCTTAAGGAATTAAATTTACAACATAATAAATTGAAGAAACTCACTAAATTAATTAATAAACTAACTTCGCTCCAAGATCTTGATTTATCATATAATGAATTAACAGAATTTTCTGAGTCTATCAGTAGCCTTAATTCACTCCAAAGATTAAATTTAAGATATAATAGCATAAAAAACATCCCAGAGTCAATAAACAATTTAACATCACTCCAAGAATTAGATTTAAGTCATAATCTATTACAAGAACTTCCAGAATCCATAGGGAAAATAGCATCCCTTAGAAAAATAAATTTGAGTCATAATCGATTATATAAACTTCCAAACGCTGTTATTCATCTCCAAGCTCTTGAAGATTTAGATTTAAATGATAATCAACTTACTGAACTTCCAGAAGAAATAGGCAATCTTCAATCATTACTAAGACTTAATCTATGGAAGAATCAACTATCAACACTTCCAGAGTCTGTGGGTAATTTATTGTTACTTCAATTTTTTGATATAGCATATAATCAGTTAATATCTCTACCAACATCAATAGGCAATTTACGCTTGCTCGAAAAATTAAATTTATGGAATAACCAGTTATCCACACTTCCGGAGTCTATTGGTAACCTTAAATCGCTTAAAAGGCTTTCACTATGGAATAATAAATTAGAAAAACTTCCAAATTCAATTGGTAATTTAATTTCATTACAAGAGTTGATTTTAAAGGAGAACCTTTTAGAAATAATTCCAGAATCAATAGGTCTCTTGAATTTTCTCCAAAATCTGGATTTAGCAAATAATCAATTGGAAAAACTCCCTACATCAATTAAAATGCTAAAATCGCTCCAAAAATTAAATTTAGAGAGTAATAAGATGAAAAAACTTCCTAAAACAATTGGAAGCTTTTTATCCCTTATAATTTTAAACTCAAGAGGAAACCTTTTAGTAACACTTCCAGATTCAATAGGAAATTTGAAGTCCCTTAAAGAACTGAATTTAATTGAAAATAATCTATGGAGGCTTCCTGATTCTATAGGAGAACTGTTATCGTTACAAACACTTAATTTAGAAGGAAATAAGTTAAAGAAACTCCCAGAAACAATTATTAATCTTAAATCGCTTCAACAGCTGAATTTAAAAGATAATGGATTCTCCCAACTTCCAGAGTCAGTAAAAATTTTAGAACAAAATGGTGTTAGAATTCTAGAAAATCTTAAAAAAAGAAATAATGATTAAAACAATAATATATTCTCTCTTTTTTTTATTATGGATCTGTTCCATTAAAGCTCTCATCTTTCATACATTTTCGGTCCATAATTATCACTTTATAATTTCTACTTTATATTCAAGGAAATTTATATATAATTAATATATAGTAATATTTTTAATAAAAATAAAGTGTTGAAACATATGAAAATTTTAATTACATTCTATTCTAAAACGGGAAACACAGAAAAAGTTGCGAACAGCATTAAAGAGGGCTTAGCGGATCATAAAGTCGATATATTAAAAGTAGAAGATACTGACTCCGCTTCTTTAGGAAATTATGAAATTATCTTTCTTGGTTCAGGGATTTACGCTGGGAGGGTAAGTAAAACCGTCTTAGATCTTATTAAAAAAGCTGAAAAATTACCTCCTAAATTTGTATTCTTTAATACTCATGCGAGTATAGATTCTTACCAAAATGGATTTAAAAGAGTAAAAAGGATGATTGGAGATGCCCAACTTTTAGGAGAATGGGATTGCAGGGGGGAAAGTCTTGGTATACCCATGGAAACTCGGTTTAAAATGATTGAAAACCTCCCTCCTGAACAACAAGAACAAGCAAAAAAGGACATGGAACTTCTTAAAGGACATCCCAATCAGGAAGATCTTGAGAATGCAAAAGAGTTTGCTAAATCAGTTATTAAAAAAATACAATAAAAAAGAGTGAAAAATGACAGTAACAAAAGAAGTTACGTTAGAAAATCAGATAAAAAAGCTAGCAATAGAGGAAGGCGCTACTTTAATTGGTATCTGTTCGGCAGACAGTATTAAAGATAAAGAATTTTCAGATCCCAACTATTTATTACCAGGTGCCCAATCTGTAATAAGTATAGCATTGAAGATGAATGATGAAATTGTTAAAAAATACTTATCGAAGGAGGATTATTTCTCTCTTTGTCATGAAGAGGGTTATCTTACTAAGGCTTTACTTAGAATCGGTGAAAAAATTAAGATATTTTTAGAGGAAAACGGATTTAAAGCTTATCGATGTAATGTTAATTTTAATTATCGTAATATTAATACTTCTAGTAAGGCTGTAATCCCTGCTCTGAAAAATTTAATAGATTTAATTAATAAAGAAAAGGAATCGAATACAGAATTAAATCAGAAAGAAGTAAAAACCCTTAATACTTTAAAAAAGATTATGTTATCAGGAATAAGGAAGACTCCCATGAATTTAATTCCTAATTTCTCACATCGTTGTGCTGCCGTAGCAGCTGGTTTGGGAAGAGTAGGATGGAGCGGGAATATAGTTACTGAAAGTTTTGGAGCAAGAGTATTATTTAATTCAATTATTACTGATGCAAAACTAAAACCTGATAAACCAATGGAAAAAAATCCTTGTATCAAGTGCAAAATTTGCGAGAAGTCTTGTCAAGGAGGTCTCTTCTCCCAAAACGAAGCAGAAACAATTAGAATAGCTGACGTGGAAGAGTCCATTGCTAAGAGAAATAATTATGCTTATTGTATAGCGATTTGTAGTGGTATGGCTGGGCAAAACAAATATAAAGAATGGTCAACTTGGTCTCCGTTTAGATTTGATGATATTGATAAACTTCCTTTAGATGCTTCGGTTGTTGACTATGTTAAAAATATGTTTGCATCTGCTATAGAAAAAGGAGGTAAAGAAGCTGAAAATGTTCTTAGATTAGTAGAAAACACTTATTTAGGACGCAATCATAAACCCGCAGAGGATTTCCGACCTTCTTGTGGTTTTTGCCAAATGGTGTGTGGTCCAACTATTCAGGATAAAAAGGAAAGTTATAAAGCTATAGTTAATTCTGGTTCTATAGAGAGAAAGATTGATTGATTAATAATTTTCTGAGATTTTTGACACATTTTCATCTAATAAAAATTTCACATCATGAGATGATGACACTTTTCTCATCCTCAATAACTTTTCTCGCATATCTAAGAACAGCAGAAAGATCTTCTTTAGATAAAACAGGATATGCATCAATAATATCATCGAATGACTTACTTGCCTCTAACCATTCGAGAATAATCGAAATCATTATACTTGTTCCTTTTATACGAGGGCTCCCATGACAAATTTCGGGATCAATTTCAATTCTTTCCTCAATGACCATTTACATAAATCACTTTTATATAGGAATTTTTAATAAACTCTTTCCTTCATTATTTTAATAATCAATTTTCAATTAATATTTATCTATCGTTATTCAAGACAAGAAATTATTACATTAATTATTCTTAGAACGGAATTTTTCTATTACTTTTAAGTAATTTTCTGTAGAAATTACTTTGGGATGATGAATAAAAGAAGCTGGAATTGGAGTATCACATCGAGAACACAATTTTGAACTGCGGAGCCAATCTTTAAACTCACCAGCATGTGCCGGATATCTACAATTAGGACATAAAATAATCCCTTTATTTCTATCATCGGGTAGTTTTGGTAATTTAAAACAAAAGATGCATTTAAAGTCTTCTATAGTTATAATTCCTGCTTTTGGTTTATATTTCTTAAAAACTGCCGTTGATAAAAGTTTCTTGTTAACACTTTGTTTGGTTTTTGGTTTCCTTCTTGCTGTTGTTGAAACTTTTTTTTGTTGTTTTTGCCTAGAGGGGGCTGCTCTTGGTCTCGTCCGCGATTGGGGGTTAGAGGTTCTTGTAGATACAGGTGGAAGTGTAATGCGGTTAATCTCTTCCATTCTGCGTGTTATTTCCATTGTTGACATCAATGGAATTGATGATCCCTTACTAAAAATTCCGGGATATAATAAAAAAACCGCGATGGTTATGCCCGTAATTAAAAGTATTAAATCAAGATACGAATGCATGGGATTTACAGGGAGGAATCTAAAATTAATAAAATAATAAGAAAAAATCCAAAATAAAATAATCGTCATAAGTATAATAAAATTCCATAAAAATGCAAATTTTCGAGCGTCGATTGCTTTAGCTTTATATAAATATACGAGATTGAATTTTTTTTTCGTATAACAAGAATATAAGGAGTTTAAGCCATACAGAAGATATGGAAAAGCTAAGAAAAAAACCCAAAGGTTAAATGTAAGAACCGTATCTAGGTCTACTAGAAGATTTTCTCCCAAAAAGGTTGTAAAATAACCCCAAAAACTATAAAATAATCCTATTATCATTGGTGCCAATACAAAAAAAGATGTATTGTGAGGCGAATTATATTCATTTAATTCTTTTCTCTTTTTAAGAAATTTAATTGGAATAATAAACCAAAGTTCAATAAACAACGAGGAAAAGAAGGTATTCCAAGATCTGAAATACACTCCAATTATTATTGCTACAATGAGAAAAACCGTTAATATTATTAATTGTACTTTTTTTTTATTTTCCAATGGCTTTAAATCACCACTTTATCAATAATCATTAGTAAGATTTAAAACCTTATAAAAAAATATTATCTTACTAAAAAAATTACAAATTTGTGAATTTAACATGAAATCAAGCATAAAAATAACCCTCTTGCTATTTTTTGGATTGTTTTTAGCAGTTTCAAACATCTCTAATAATAATAATAATAATAATTTCAGTACTGACAAAATAAATGACGGACTTAGCGTGGAACACGAAGATAACACGTTTTTGAAGAGTCCGAAACAATCGGGATACTGGGATAATTTCTCATTTATCCATATTACAGGGAGTAATTGGTCAACTGCGGCAAGTTATGAGTGGTGTAGTGGTAGCGGTTCCAAGAGCAATCCCTATACTATCGAAAATATGACTATAGACGCAAGTAGCTCGCCTACTGGAAACGGTATTTGGATAGGTGGTTCCAAAAACGATTATTTTATCATCAGAAATGTTACAGTATACAATGCAGGCAATGGACCGTTTGACGCAGGAATCAGATTGCAAAACACTAATAGGGGAAACTTAACAGATAACAATTGTTCAAATAACGGAAATTGGGGTATTGCAATATATTGGTATAGTGACTTTAACACGATATCGGGAAACACCGCTAACAATAATGCGGATGGGATAGTCTCCACTGTTAGCTGTAACAATAACACGATTTCGGGAAATAATGCAAATAACAATACAGACACCGGGATATATTTGTATGATAATTGCACCAACAACACGATTTCGGGAAACACTGCCGCCAATGTTGGGACGACTGACCAAGATATAGGGATAAGTTTAGAGAGCAATTGCAACAATAACACGATTTCAGGAAACACCGCTTACAATAATGCGTGGTATGGGATACAATTGACTATCAATTCCTCCAATAATAAAATTACGGGAAATAATGCCAGTAATTTTGGACCTTATAACCAACAGTGGGGGATATCTATAGAGAGCAATTGTGACAATAACACGATTTCGGGAAACACCGCTAACTGGAATTGGGGTGATGCTGGGATATGGTTAGTTTCTGATTGCGACAATAATGTTATTTCAGGAAACACCGTTAACAATAATGTTATGGGGACCGGAATTGATTTAAACGGTAATTGTATTAATAACACGATTTCGGGAAACATCATTAACAATAATGATGATGGGATATGGTTGTATGGTAATTGTGAAAATAACACAATTTCGGGAAACACCATTGACAATAATGGTGGGTACGGGATAAATATAGACCAATATTGCGACAATAACACGATTTCGGGAAATAACATAACTTATAATACTCAACACGGGATAAATTTATTCGAGTGCGAAAACATCACAATTTCGGGAAATAACGTCAGCTATAATACGCAAAAAGGGATATATGCGTCTTATCGAAATTACAATACCACAATATCGGGAAATACCATAACTAATAATGGTCAATATGGAATACATATAGAAGGAAGTCATAATATCACAATAGTAAAAAATGAAATAAAATATAATGACTGGGAGGGAATATACATCGATAGCGCCAATGGTCATTACATTTTTGATAACAATATAACAAATAATGGGCAAGCAGGGGCTTATAACGGCATATATTTAGAGGGTTCTGACTGGAATAAGATTATTGGAAACAGAATCAATAATAATACCGACGACGGTATCGAGTTAAAATGGAGTTGCTCCCGCAACACGATTTCGGGAAATGATGCTACCAATAACACTCTTTACGGGATAAATTTAGATAGTAACTGTGGCGATAATACGATTTCAGAAAATAACATAACTGGAAATGACCACGGAATTTACATAACAACTAATTGCGGTGATAACATAATATACGGTAATTCAATTGACAATAGCGACAATGAAGGCATAGAATTAATTAGTAATTGTAATTATAATACGATCATTGGAAATACCTTGAATAATAACCCTATTGTTGACGGGGGCACAAATAACATTCTTGCCATGAATTGCATGAATGATATATACTCAAATCTTTCAATAGATAATGCTAATGGTCCGTGGGGCACATTTACGTGGGAAGAAGTAGTGCAATATGTACCTTGGATTGGAAGCGATGGTTCATGGAGCGATCCTTATGTTATTGAGGATCTTAACATTGATGCAGGAGGTTCTGGTTCCGGGATTGCTATAAGTAATTCTAAAAATTATTATTTCATAATAAAAAATTGCACGGTTACCCACACGGGAAATAATCCGGGAATACAATTATCGAACACAAATAACGGAACCTTAACAAATAACGATTGTTCAGCAAACGGGTGTGGTATTTATTTAAATAATAATTGCGACAATAACACGATTTCAGGAAACATTATTAACAATCATGGCTATTTCGGTGGGACCGGGATAATTTTAAGCGATCATTGTGACAATAACAAGATTTCAGGAAACACCGCTAACAATAATAATTTTTGTGGGATATGGTTATTGTCATTTTGTGATAACAACACGATTTCGGGAAACACCGCTAAGAAGTGTGGTACGACAGGGATAATTTTAATGGATGATTGTATTAATAACACGATTTCGGGAAATACAGCTAATAATAATCTGGATTTTGGGATACAATTAATTAGAAGGTGCCACAACAACACAATTTCGGGAAACAATGTCAGTAATGTAGGACTACTTGACCAAAACTTTGGGATACGTTTAGAACAGAATAGCCATAACAACACGATTTCGGGAAATAACGCCAGCTATAATACGCAATCCGGGATAATTTTGTATGATAATTGCTCCAACAACAAAATTACGGGAAATAATGCTACCAATAATGCTGAGAACGGGTTAATATTAACTAATATAGGTTTACCTTGCACCAATAACACTATTTCGGGAAATAACTTCAGCTACAATACGCAAAAGGGGATATATTTTTATTCCTATTGCTACAACAACTCAATTTCGGGAAACACCGTTAACTATAACGGGATCGGGATATATTTAGATGATAATTGTGATTATAACACGATCTCGGGAAATAACGCAAGCTTTAATCTCAACGTAGGAATATGTTTTTCCACTTATTGTAATAATAACACGATTTCGGGAAATAATGCTTCCAATAATGGGGTGGGGATATTTATGAATGGGAATAGTAACTACAACACAATTTCAGGAAACATTATAAATAACAATACACAAAACGGGATATATATAACGGGGAGTAACAACATGATTTCGGGTAATAATGTAAACTACAACCTCCAGAATGGGATATATCTTGCACTAACCGATAATAACAAAATTTTGGGAAACAATGCAAGCTACAACACAGAGTATGGGATATGGGCGGAAGGGTGCAGTACTAATAACCCGATTTTGGGAAATAACGCCAACAATAACCAAATCGGGATATTGGTATATCAAAGCAGCGATATTGAGGTTTCAGGAAATAATGTCAACAACAACACTCAATATGGGATATGGTTAAAAGGGAGTTGCGCCAATTGTTTATTGTATAATAATAAATTTAATAATAATACCATTCACGCTAGGCACGATGGAGGATCGAATTCTTGGAACAATTCAGTTATCGGAAATTATTGGGATAACTACACGGGATTTGATGTTAACCGAGACGGAATTGGAGATACCCCTTATAGTATTCCCGATATAACAGATTATCTTCCCATTTGGACCATAAGCAACAGCAACGTGTCAATTGATTTACCGACTAATAATACGCTCTGGGCCACGCCACCCCCTCTTAAAATTAGAACATTTCATCTATCTAATCATTCTAACTGGTATAATGTTTCCGGAAATCCGAATATTGCGTTTCTTCAAAACAATACTCAAGAGAATCTCGATATTAATCTATGGGATAGCCTTGACGAAGGGCAATTCCAGATTAGCTTTTACTTTAATGATACTTCTGGATTTATATACGATAGTGCGACTTATACTCTATACAAAGATACCCAAGCTCCCATTATTACCCTCTCTTCTCCTTCAGATGGAGAATATTTCAGCGTAGCACCTCCTACATATAATGTCCGAGTTGTTGATCAAAATCCATTTACTATGTGGTATTCCTTAAATAATCTGTATAATATAACCCTTACTACTAATGGAACCTTGAATCTCGGAAATTGGACAGCACTTCCCGAAGGACCTGTAACCCTAAGATTCTATGCAGTTGACATTTTAGGAAATCTACATACATCCACGATCAACATATTTAAAGATACAAAAAAACCATCTTTAACTATATCAGCGCCTGGAGAGTTGCAGGTATATGTGAACGAAGTACCCGAATTTGATTTAACCATAACTGATGCGAGCCCCTATATTATCTGGTATTCCCTCAATAACGGGAGAAATATTTCTTGTTCTGCGAGTGGTCGTATAGATGCCGAAGAATGGAATGCTCTTTCCGACGGGATCATAAGAATTAAATTCTATGTGCAAGATGCCGCGGGTAATTTAATAAGCATTGAATTAGACGTCCAAAAAACCACTATTAACTGGTCCCTAATCTTCATCATAATTGGAGCTGTAGCGCTTGCCGTTGCTGGACTTGGTTTATTAGCCAGAAGATCTCGGATTAGGACAAGAGAAAGGGATGTGAAAATAGTAGCATTCTTGGAAGGACAGAGGAGTGCGATCACTGAAAACGATATCTCTATTTACAAGGAACAACATATCTGTTTAGTCCATAAAGGCAAGATAGATGGAATAAGCTACATCTGTCCAAGTTGTGGCTCCTTTTATTGCATGAAATGTTATGATGCGTTAAAGGAACTTGAAAATGAGTGCTGGTCGTGCAGAAATCCCTTTGATGCTTCCAAGCCAGTAAAATCATTCGGAAAATATAAGTCAGTGCGGAATATTGATGATGGAAAGAAAAGGAAGGGAATAAAGAGATCTATCATAGAAGTAAGCGAGAGAACTAAGTCAACTGAAGATGGAGTGAAAAAGAAAGGATTAACGAAATCTACCGAGATTATAAAAAAAGCTGACTTGAAAAGAGCTAGTTTAATGGCTACAACCGCCCCTAAACTCAAAGAACCTATTCAAAAGGCACCCTTAAAATCTCAAACCGAAATCAATCAAATAGAACAAAAAATTGATTATGTAAAGAAGAAGCTTGAAGATATAGAATTCAGTGCAGAAATTGGCCTTATAACAGAGGAAAAATACCTGAGAAAAAAGGAATCTTTAGAGCCTATATTAAATTCACTTAAGGAGAAGTTGGACCAAATTAAGAAGTAATAATTAAATTTAATAATTCTTGCAATGGAACTATTTTAGTCAAATCTACACTAAATAGCCATTTATTTTGTTAAAATATTCGTCAGGGTCTTCTATTCCAGACTTTAATAGACGCCATTCCTTTAGGATTTCTAATTCTTTACTGTTATTTTCTAAATAATTTACATCTAAACTTTCTTTAAATCGCATCCAGCAGCCAAGTGCGTCAGTATAATCTTGTCATCCACCGTATAAAAGTTTGCTTAAAATAAAATCCTCCTTAGATGCAACCCAACATTCAATACCAAATTTTTTCTCTCTTACTCTTCTTTGAAGTCCTAAAGGACCCATTTTTTTAAATTTATTTCTTCCAAATCTTTCAATAATATGATTATCATATCTAACAGTATCGCTTTTATCCATGAATTGAATTATTTTTGTTTCATCTGCGAGCAACTTAGTAGATATCCAATCTTGAAATGGATTAAATCCATTTTCCTGTAATAAATTGATATAATCATTAATATTTATTTTAGATGAATGAAAATCTATTGCTAAATCAATATCTCGAGTATCTCTATAATCAGCGTAAATATTTACTAAAATTCCACCAACCAAGTAATATTTAACGTCTTGTGTTTCTTCTAATACATTAAGAAATTCGATTATTTGCTTTAATGCATTTTTATAATAATTCTCCATTTACTTTTTTCTGCCTCTTATTCTATCATGGAGTTTATACATATCTATAATAATATCCTTTCTGGATTTTTCTGGAAATCTTTCTTGTTCGACTCGCAAATAGTCAATCAACCCTAGTTGATATTTTTCAAGAAAGATGGATTCTATAATTTCTAAAGGAGTTCTTTTCATAAAATAAATTCGTGTTTTGAAGTCACGAGCAATTTTTCTTAATTTTATTTTATTAACTCTATCCAAGAATAACCACTAAGATTTAATATAGTACTAACTTTATTATTACAATTTATTATATCATCTCTACCTTATTAAAAATGACGCGAATATATAAATATTCCTCGTTGCTTGGATTTCACGCGTTTTTTTAAAGTTAATACCACTATTAACAAATTGATATAGGAGAGTTAATACACTTGTTAAAGTTTGCAGTTTAATTGGAGATCATAGAAGAAAATCATAACGCCGATGTCCATGCAATACTCGTCTAATTTCTATGATTTTATCTTTAACAACATAAAAAACTAAATATTGACGGATAATTAACATGCGATAACCCAGCTTTTCTAAACGCTCATCTTTTGGAATTGTCCCTAAATAAGGAAATTCAGCAAGTTGCGATATTTTCTCGTCAATTTCATCAATGAGACCTGATACAGCAGTTATATTATCTCTCTTAATATATTCTATAATATCTTCAAGATCTTGCTGTGCTATTGTTAGATATTCAATGACAAATTTCTCATTCATGAAGTCGATTCCTCAAATTAGAAATCATTTTCGCATGATTAATGCGTCCATCAGGAGTAGCACTTTGTAATTCTGCAACTCCAAGTTTCCGATATAATTCTAAAAGTGCTTCTATCTGCTCATACTTAGCAATACTCATAATAACGAGATCTCCATGACCATTTTTTGTAATGAAAACTGGCTCGCCATTTTTGTGACAAATTTCAGAAATTTCATTAAAATTGTTCCGAAGGTCAGAAATTGGTTTTATAATTGGCATCTTCTATCTATTTATATCATAATTGTGATAATATTTATACTTTTAGAGTGATAAAAAATAATATGATACCTTAAAAACAGTATTTTTATTGATGATTACTTATGGAACCAATAAAAAAAAAGGAAAAAATTTTAACGTTTCAAGTTTGCCGATGCCCAATCATAATAGCCCATTTCATCCAACACTTTAGGGACTTCTGCGAAAAACTGCGCGGTTACGTCCTTAATTGATTTAGCTGCTATTGGATGAAACATCATACAAAGATCTAGTCCGACCACGCATAAGCATAAAGCATTTATTATCTCCCAGATAGGACCTCGATATTGTCTTAGACCCCATTCAGGAGCTTGTTTTTCGCTCATCCATGCTTCACGAGCACCCCAAGCATTTGTAGTACCGCCGCTAATTGGGTAAGCCAAATCAGTTTCACCTAAAAGCCCCGCAATTCTCATTCTTTGGTAAATGCTGAATGAATACTCCATACCATAGCCGAGCGTGGCACATGTGGGGTCCATTACAATGCGGTTTCGAGGTAAACCTAACTCTAATGCGTCCTTATTCATCTTGATTTGGTTATTTAAGTCTAAACTCGTCCAGAGCAGGCAATTATGGTCGTATTTCACGGCTAGTGGTATAACATCTTCCCAAGTAGCTTTATCTGCCGCTGAGAGCATCAGAACATCGCTTTCCGTGATTGGTGCCGTCGCTTCAAATAATTCCTTATCCTTCTTCTTATTTCCCGAACATCCAATGATTACAGGAACATCGACTGCTTGAAGTATATCTTCTAAAATCTTTACAGATTGCGAAACTGGAGCATCGCCCATTGCGGGATCGATTTGTAACGAATGGAAGGTTATACACTCAGCTTTGAACTTATCCACGGCAAACTTAGCCCATTGTGCGCAATCGGCTAATACTTCCTTGTATTCCATTTTAATTGGTTTGGGAAGCATCATTTTAGCGCCCATATCAAAAACATCGTAAGTAACTAAAGGGGGATTAGGATTCCTCTTTTCAAGCCCTAAGAAATTATAAAAGGGAGGTACTTTTTCGCCACCAATTGTAGCAGTCTTCCCATTTGAACGGATGAATTGAATTGTCTCAATTTCGCCCGGAAAATCTATATCGAGCGATAATTTTGCTGGTGTCCATTCGGCCTTTCCAGGAACGCCGGGTAATGTAGCTTGGGCTGCAGCTGCAACGATACTTGGCATTATATTGAATTCTAAATGTTCTGCCACGATATCAACATTAACAAACTCGAGTTCCTCGGTCTGTTCCATTAATTTTGCTAACTTTTTGCTTAATTCTTCAAAAGACATTTTCTAACATTTTTTTTTTATTATTATGATAGTTAGGGGATTATTACTTGAAATATAAAATTATTTGTTGAGAATTGATCAATGATCATCGAAATTCGTTGTTATTAATCATTTCATTGAAATTTTAAAGGTTAAAAGTATGAAAAAGTACATTTTTTAAAAAGGGGATATTATCAAAATCAATCATCTTAATACAATAAGAATTCTACCATCTAATATTTATTGAATTATATTAATATCGAGGAGGGAATTGAAGGAGTAATTATTATTTAATCAATAGTATTAATTAAAAGTGTTTTTTCATAAGTAGAAATCATTAAAAAATATAATGGATACCTAAGATAAGAAATTAATTATATTTAAAGGGATAGAAAAAAAAAAAAAAAAAGAAATAAATTTTTTTAAAGAAATAGAGATGATATCAATTTTTAAAATCTATAGCTATTATGATATGAATAATTAAAAATTATGGTAATCCTCGTAATGATCATAATCATCATGGTCATAATATTCACCTTGATTCTCATAATCGTCTATTTCCTCATCATTATCTTCATCATAATCCACATCATCATCATAATCATCATCATCATCCCAGTATTGAACCTTTTTCCTTTTCTTTGGAGCCATTTTTTTCCTCCAATTTTCGTTTCAATTAATTAGATATAAATTATATAGAGTTTTCAATTAACAAATATATTCATTTTCATATATAAATGTTTCTAGCAGAAACTAGAAATGCAATCATCACACTCATTTGGATAAATATTGTATATTTTTATAACATCTCCTAACTATCGAACTGAATCTAAGAGTTCTTAAACTTTTTCTTTCGATTATATATCTTTATCATAAAATGAATTTAGTAGGCTAGAACTTAATAGCTATAGTTAATAAATAAATTAATTATGATTTTATTTACAAAATTTAATGAAAAATAAGAGAATCATATAATAAAAATAGCCGCTGCTAATATAGTAAGCCATTCTCCTTCTTCCTTAACGCTGGCAGATTCCGTTATATTTTTTGTTTCAACAATTTTTCCATCCATTTTAAAAATTTCCATTTTCTCATCGTAATTTGCTTCGGGATTGAAAGGAACACCCAGAGTAGTGGCAAGCAATTCAGCAGCTAAGTCTTCTGCAAATTCTCCTGCTTTCTCAGGTTTAACTCCAAATTCATGATGCTCACTTAAATACCCATAGGTTCTATGATCTGCAGGCTTTGCGACTCCTATAGAGGCTGAGATTAATCTATTAAATTCGTTGCTACTTGCCCTGCTTATTACGGTATATACAATTTGCCCTGGACGTAATTGAGCTAAACCATCTTGTTGTGGAATTTCAAGACAATAGGGAGGTAATATAGAACTTACTTTAACTAAATTATATTGTGCAATACCAGCACATCTAAGGGCTTGTTCAAATGAACCTAATTTAGATTTATGATATCCAACTCCCTTAACAAAGAAGATAGCTTTTGGAATGAGCGACATCTTGCGTTATACCTATCTTTATAAAATTGAAAAAACTTAATTTTATATATTATTTCATTTATTTAAACTTGATGAAAAGTTAATCGAGCTGATATAAATTGAAAAAGCTAAGTTTAAGAAAAATATCTAAAACTTGATGATATCATGTCTTTTAATTTTATTGAACTGAAAAAAGGTTTTTGTTTATTTATTACGAGAAATATTAGGATTAATAAAATTACTAACTTATTAAAATGAAGAAATGAATATATCTAAATCAATCTAATTAAAAATTAAACTATTTAAGATTTACTATGAAAAATAACACAAGAAGACACAATTATTTGCTTAAAAAGATCAAACCTTATGATGTTAAGAAAATCAAAACCTTTGATGATATGCTCTCTGCTCTTAAAAATTGTGGATTTCAAGGAAGGAATTTAGGAATGGCCCTTGATTTATTGGAAAAAATAACGACAGATGATGAGATATTAACCGTTTTAACTGTATCTGGAGCGATGGTACCTGCTGGAATGGGAGATTTAATTAGCTCATTGATCGAGAATAAATTAATTGATGTATTAATCACTACTGGTGCGAATATAATTCATGATCTAGTAGACACTGTTTCCAATATTGGTCATTTCATTGGCAGTTCAGATGTGGATGACAATGAACTATTTAATTTAAGGATAAACAGGATTTACGACACTTTTCTTCCTGAAGATAACTATAAATTAGCTGAAGTGAAATTATTAGAGATTATTAAGGATATTTTTAATCAAAAAGAAATTCAAATTACACCTTCAGAGTTATTACAAAAAGTGGGAAGTAAAATAGAATCTCGATCCATTTTATCAATTGCAGCAAAGCATAATATCCCTATTTTCGTACCAGCTTTCTCAGATTCGGAATTTGCTTTAAATTTAATAAAATACTCGATCCGAGAAAATTATAAATTTCAATTTGATATTTTAGGAGATATTCAAAAATTTGCTGAAATTATTAAAAATGCAGAAATGTCGGCAACATTCATTATAGGAGGTGGTGTTCCAAGGAACTGGGCTCAACAAGTTTTCCCTCTCTTGGATCAGATTGAAAATTTTCAATCTCTTGGTTATGACTATTCAATTAGAATCCATACTGCCACAGAATATGATGGGGGTCTTTCAGGAAGTACCATCTCAGAGTCAAAATCTTGGGGAAAATACTCCTTAGAATCAAAATATATTAGTGTTTGGTGTGATGCAACAATTGCATTTCCCTTATTAATAACTGGACTTTTTCAACGTTTAAAATTAATTTAAGACTAATTTATTTTTCAATTTTAAGGATTTTTTTTCTTAATAGAAAAACCGCAAATCCCAAACTCAATAATGAAAACATTAGCACAAATTCTATCGGAAAACCAGGTACAAGGGGAAGATAATATCTCGTTAATTCGAGATTACTTTCTAATGTGAAAAAATCCGGACCATTTTTAACCAAAACGACTTGAATATAATAGATTTTTTCTTCTTCTGCCGTATAATTAATGAAAGGCTCATCTCCTAAATCATATTTTATAGAAGCATCATAAATTTCTTTATTTATAGATCCATCTACGGTAATATATGATTGATTTGGTCGAGATTTAAATAGAAATAAGTTAAAATCACCATCCTTCTCATGGGAAAGATCAACTAGAAGAGTATCGTTTATCTCTAAGGAAATTAAAAACCATATTGAAGTTGAATCAGATATTTTATCTTGAAACGTGAACTTACTTTTCCATGCGATGGTATTTTCAATGGGAAGTAATAAAAGAACCATTAAAAAAGGTAAAAAGAATTTTTTATGCGTCATGAGTA
>JAEOTJ010000122.1 GCA_016839905.1 Promethearchaeota archaeon
TATTAGATTTTATAACGAAACATAAAATAGCTGGGCGGTATGAATTTGATGTAAAATTGGATAAGAATAATTATACCACGAAAACAGCAACAATTATATTAACTATTAAAATAAGAGAAACAAAAATAAATGATTCCGATTCCTTTATTCCCCTTATAACAAGTATCAATTTCGGAAATGCTCTTAATTTTACCTTCTCATATGTTGATGTGCTCACAAATAATACGGTTATTAATTTAAACAATCAATCCTGCACTTGGGAACAATATAACAGTCAAGAATCCCTGGTTGATAGTGGTCAATTTAATTTAACATATAATGCAATAAATGAAGAATATGTATTAAATTTTAACACCAGCACGAGGAGCTTTGGAAGGTATGAATTTGAAGTAAAATTTTCCAAGAATAATTATACCACGAAAACTGCAACAATTATATTAACTATTATATCCAGAGAGACAGAAATTAATGATTCAGATTCCTTTACTCCACTTATAACAAGCATCTATTTAGGAGATGCTCTTAATTTTACCTTCTCATATGTTGATGTGCTCACAAATACTACTATTATTAATTTAAACAATCAATCCTGCACTTGGGAACAATATGACAGCCAAAATTTTCTTGTTGACAGTGGTCAATTTGATTTAACTTATAACGCAATAAATGAAGAATATGTTTTAAATTTTAACACTAGCAGGAGGAGTGCTGGGCGGTATGAATTTTCAATAAATTTTGAAAAAATAACTTATGAAAATAAAACTGCAACGATTATATTAACTATTAAAATCAGAGAGACAAAGATTAATGGTTCAGATCAATTCACTACACTTATAGAAGAAATATTCATTGAAGAGGAAAGAATTTTTACATTTTATTATAACGATACAAATACAAATCATACGATAACGGATCTTACTAATCAGTCCTGCACTTGGGAACAATATGACAGTCAAGATATTCTTGTTGATAGTGGTCAATTTAATTTAACATATAATGCAATAAATGAAACATATGTATTAGATTTTAATACAAGCACGAGGAGTGCTGGGCGGTACGAATTTTCAATAAAGCTTGAGAAAAAAACTTATGAAAATAAAACAGCAATAATTTATTTGACAATAAAGAAAAGAACTTTTAAATCAGAATTAAGTAGCAACTTTGATAATAAACAAATTGAAGTCGTGAAAGGAATCTCAATTCCTATAGAGATAAAACTGACAGACCCAGATCAAGATAATCTAAAACTAACAGGTGCAAGCGTTATATTAACCATTGGAAATGATCAATACATATTTAAAGAAATATCGCCGGGGCTTTATAAATATGACTTTAGCACTGAGGAGATCGATGCATTCTTCACTTCGCAAACACTTACAGGAATAATTAAAATTTCAAAAGAGAATTATATTTTAGAGGAAACAAGCATTATTATAGTAGTTGGGATGGAAGAGATTTTCCCAGGGGTTCCTACTTTATATTTCTTAATCATTTTTATAGCAATAATTGCCTTCGCGGGGAGTATCGTGGGATATAGGGTGATAAAACAGGCGAGAATCCCTCAATTCGTGAAAAGAGCGAGAGCCATGAAAAAAGCTATTGGTGGAAGTAAAGAAATCCCTGATTCGGTTTTATATAATGAAAAAGAATCATTTTTAGAAAATATCATAGGAGATAAATGGAAACCGCTTGGACTCTCATTAATGGATATTTTTGGAATTGACATGAAAAAAGGCATTGAAACTACTATAATAAAAAGAACACTTATTTCAACGGCCAAAAAGCATGAGCAAAAACCACTTGGATTAATATTAATGAAATGGGACGAGCGTATTGGCACAGAAATTATTGTTCAATATCCCGAAGATTTAACTATCTCAAAAAAAACTCTAATGCAAGTCTATAGTACCCATGAATATACCGGAGAATCAGGTGTAATCAATTTAATGGCTGGTACAATAAATATTTTATCATATTATACCGGGCCTGATAAAAGCTATTATCTCGTTCTAATCTTGAACATTGACGACGATCCAGACGCGTATGAAGGTGGAATGGCAGATATTTTAAGAATTCTTTTGCAAAATATTGATGATGATGAAGATTCTTATCAACAAATAGTTCCCTCACTTTTTCAGCGTTTATCATTATATCCCTCATTAAATGAAGAAAATCAGCTTTTACTCATTTATCAAGATGATGCTAAGCGAATGATCATAAATAACTTAAGAGATGCTGGCATCATTGCAAAATCTGAACTAATTGTATGGCTTAAAGATCAATATCAGTTAGGTTTTATCGATCTAGATAGTATTATTAATGATCTCATAAAAAAGGAGATCTTAAGAATAGCATCAATTAAAGGAATACCCTCTGAATTAATTTTCCTTACAAATGATCTTTTATTACTTCGAGTTCCTCCAGTTGAGTTATTAAGGAATATCTCTACATTTGGCTTGCCTGCTCAATTAGCTAAGAGTTATCCAAAAGAAGTGGTGA
>JAEOTJ010000009.1 GCA_016839905.1 Promethearchaeota archaeon
CCCATTGTTAATTTCTTCTTAGCTACTTCAGTATAGATTCTCCATGCAGTCTCACTGATATAAGCGGGAATATTAAGTTTTGATGTATACAATTTTAATTTCGGTTTTGATTCCCAATAATTCCGTTCCAATGAATTTATGAGAGATCGTTGAATTTTTGCGAGCCTTGAGAATAATAAACTTTTCTTAGCATTTATCACGTTTCCTTTTGAATCAATTCTATCACTTGGAAGGATAGTTCTTGGGCCAAATTCTCTCCAGGAAGGTTCTATTTGTCTTCTCTGATTAATCTCTTCAATACTGTAAGCTCTTCTCTCATTTTCTACAAAAATTTGTCCTAAAACAGTTCCACAATTTGTACATACTTTATTGCCACTTATATATTTAATACATGGATTTTCACAGCAATTTTCTACTTCTGGACAAATATTGATTGGATTAAACCTATTTTCAAATTGATAAATTTTAATTTTTCCCCTTTTAATTCTCTCTCAAAATCTTATTGTAAAGAAAAGAATTGGTTGAGTATTCTTTCCAAGATTTCGATAAAAATGTAAAGAGATAAATTTATGCTTTATATTTAATAGGAGATTATGCCTTTTTTATGAATTTTAATAAGAAACCAATTAGTGACTAAATTCAGCTAATTATTAAAGTCAAAAATCTTTTAGTCAAATATTCTTTCTCCAGGACAAATCTTTTCACATTTTACTAATATCAAAAGATAAAAAAAATTTTTAGGAATTTTATGTATACAGAATTGATTACAGGCACTTCCTTAACTGAAAGTTGTATACAAAAATCCGATGGAAATTTTTATATTAATAAATACAGTGACAATCCAATAGATCCAAATCTTTTAAACACGGGTGGAGCGGATTTTTACGTACTTCGAATCGTAGGAGATAATGGTAGATACTGCTATACGGGACCAATATGGGTGGAATATTAATAGTAAAAAAATTCCAATTCTGCGAATTTATTTAATCTATTATTTAATGCTTTAGAAAAACCGTCCCAAAAGTAAATTCGCCTCAGAAATATAACTCCATATCATTGTGCTTTTCGCACTTGATGTCCATATCACGCTCTCACTCAAATGCCTTTTCATCATCGGCTAATAGTTAAATTATTTCTTGAACCTATAAATTTTTCCTATTCGCAATATTAATTACCAATGGAATTTAAAAATTATTTGATTGGATTAAATTTCGTGCTTAATAATGAGAAATATTTCAATGTAAAAAAGCTATTGATTAGAAGGTAAGAATCATTGGTAATTTATTCTTCCTTTGATTTCTCATCCAATATTTTATTAATAACTTTTTTAAAAATCTCATAAGGTTGAGCTCCAACAATTAGCCTATCTTCAATATTAAAAGTAGGAACTCCATTTATTCCATACGTTCTTAATTCTTTTAAGATTTTTTGTAATACTTTGAAAGGTTCATCCGTATCCAAGTAATTTTCTATCTCATTCTTATTTAGTCCAACCGATTCAGCAAGATCTAATAAAAAACTTTTATCTCCAATATCATTTCCTTCTAACCAATAAGCTTCTAATACTAATTTATGAAATTCTTCGAATTTCTCCTTTTTCCGAGCAAATTCGGAAATATAGAGAGCTAATCGTGAATTTGGTAATTTCTCTGCAAACTTAAGTGTTAAACCATCCTCATCCGCAAGACGTTTAACATTAGCGAACGCTATCTCTAAATATCCCTTTGGAAAGGGCAAATCTTCTGTTAATGCGCCCCCCTTTGGAGTTTCTGGATGAATCTCAAACGGCTTCCATTCAACATCAATATTATACTCTTTTTTGAGTTGCTCTATGCGATGATATCCAATATAGCAAAACGGACAAATATAATCAGAATACGCTATAATTTTTAACTTTGTTTGACTCATATGTAGGTTTAAGAAGAAAAGACAATCTTAAATACTTTTTTCAATTAAAAAATAAGAATTATAAAAAATTTTTTGTAATTTAAATAAGAGATTTATTAAATTTATTTTTTTATTGAATATAAAGTCTGATTTTGGTGATCAATTAGTTTATTGGTGAAAATAATTTGTTTTTGTAAGCTTCAAAGACCATAAAATTTGCTTCTTGATCTGAAATTTTCAATTCTTGTACAAGGGTTGGGGTAATTTCTACAGGATAAAATCCCTCAGATCTTGAATTCAGATCGTTTAAAATGGTTATAAAGGATTCAGGAGCATCGTATTTATTTAATTGTTTAACATTTATAGTACATTTTTTATTTAGATTCATATCAAGTCCTGTTTCAATAAATTCCTCAAAATCACCAAAAATATGGATTTCACCATCGAAGTTTTTTAAATCATTAACATGCTTGACTTCATAATCCTTCAAAACCTGTCCACACCGTTGCTTTATTAAATCGCCAAGACTACTATAAGAAACTAACCCTAATCTAAGATATTCACCATCCATCAGGGTTATTGTAAATTCCTTATACTCAATAATATTATCTCCACTCCCCCCCTGCACTCGTAGACCCATCTGTTTTGCCAGTTCATTTTTAAAACTTCCCATAGCAGATATAAAACCAGTGAATAAATTTTCATCCAATCCAATACCGCCATGAATAGCAATTTTAGAGAGACATAAGCCTGAGTCATTATGTATTGCTAAGATTGTAAGAATGCTTGTAACATCTTGAAAATATTGCGCTTCTAATAACTGCTCCTCATTTAATTTTCGTGATTTTTTTATTTTTTCTATAATTGGCCTTCTCATTATAATAGCCGCAATTATAACTACTGATATTACAATAATACTAATCACAATGATAATAATTATGTCAAAGGAAGGAGCTCCGTCACCAGGGTCTTGGGTGGTACTTTTAATTAACATTACAGAATTTGAACCAGTTTTCCATGCAATATCTCGAGCGAAGAAGGTTATAATTAAATTACCCTCACTTAATGCATCCCATGC